>QIMB01000261.1 GCA_003233615.1 Nitrospirota bacterium | reverse complement strand
ACTATTGACATTCGAGTCAATTAATCGGAAAATATTTTGTCAGTATCGTTGGAAAGTCAATAGTCAAGTCTGACCCCATGCCCTGGCACCACGTTTATTCAGTTAGCACCATGGACGGTGATAGCTGATCTGCAAGTTGGTAACTTGCTCATGCTCTATGGCTCATCGGTTCTCCGACTGCTTCTTGATAGCCTTCGCCAGTTCCTTCTGATTCCATGGAACAATGGGAACCTTGTTCTCTGTGACGGCTTTGGGCAATCGAGTGGGTGCGCTATTGCCTTTATGCATGGCGACAACGCCTTTGCCCATGGCAATGCTCTCTTGAATTTCCCAATTAACCCATTTGCTATCGGCGGTCTTGTCTGAAATGTATACGACAGTAACAGAGCACTGCCGTATCCGCTCTCGGATGCCTCGCTTGATGTAGTCGGCTTTCTTACTGTCGAACGGTTCCTTCAAAGACCAGTCATTAAATTCAATATCTGAATTCTCGTTCTTGGCTTGTCCCCGCAACAAATTGACCTCGCCGAGGTCTTCGGACGAAAAACTAATGAACACATTGCACTTGCCAGTCCCGTCGCCGTCTTTCAACGACTTCTTGGCTTTCTCCTGAAGATTCTTGAGTTCGTCTGGCGTCAATCCGCGACCGCCTCCACTTCCACCACCCATGATTAGCTCCTTTCCTTGGCGTTTGCGATTTCGATACATGCCACACAAACGCCACAAGGGGTGTTGCCTCCGGCGTGACACGAGTATGTGTCTTGCAGCCCGCGTACGCGGGCCATTGCCAAGACGTCACTTTTTGAAAAATCTATAAGGGGCGTGAGGACAGAGATGCGTTTCCCCATTGATATTTCGATCATCCTCTCGCTTTCCTTAACAAACTTCTCGGTTTGATCTGGAAACAGGTGGTCCGCCGGGTCCAGTAGGCCCAAGGCAACACTATCTGCCTGGACTTTGAACGCATACGCTGCACCAGCCAAAACAAACAGGAGATTTCTGCCGGGCAAAAATGCGTCTTCGTTGATCCGAAGATTCGGGTCCGTAATGCCGCTAGGAATTGTATTTCCAAACCCTGACAGGTCCATGCGGACGGCCTTGGGTAGTTTGTACCTTTCATGAAGGCGCTGACATGTTTCCCATTCTTTGGTTGCTCCAAGTTGTCCGTAGTCAATAAAAAGGGGGAACAATGCGATGCCTTCCTCATGGGCCATCATGCTCATGAGAGTAGAGTCAAAGCCACCGGATACAAGAGTTACTATCCCCATGATTTGTATTCCTCCTTAGCCACTTTCACGACCACCCATACGGCCAGGTCGAAACGGTCCGGCGTATATCCAAACGAATAGGAATGCTCGACAAACGAATCTTCCAGCGTTTCGTATTTCCGTATTGTGGAAACCGACTTCACCAACGTGTCAGTCAGTCCAACCCAGCTCATATATGTCAAGACGTGGACATCCAATACCGCAACGTTGGCGACATACCCGATATTGCGGAGAAAAAGACTGGCCTGTTTTGGTCCCAACCCAGGCACCTCGGATACCAAACGGCGGCGTGCTTCTCGAATATCACGGGCGTTATCCAAAAACTCGCGAACTGAGCCCCGGCTTTCGTAAAGGCGTTCGGCCGCTCGTCGAATTTGGTTGGCGCGGATTCTGAAAAACGGGTATCGACTCTGTGTATCAGCACCGTCTTCAGCGAACGTTTTTCCGGAAAGGGCATCCAAAACATCCCGCTCGTAGTGGTCGAATCGTGATGATCGGCGCTCTTTGCAAAGTAGCCGCCTTTTCTCTATCCGCTCCACGGCGGAATGAGCAACCTCGAACCGAACCCGGCTTCCCAATATGCAGGCAACAAGTTCACGCCAAAGGTCGTCTTCCGTCATCCTTGCCCACGAAGGCGATTGGTGGTTGTTCTCGTCGAGAGCGAAACACACCTCCCGTATGGCATTTTCAATCGCTGGAAGCGAAATATGAGTGGCGGCCATTTCAATTGCCTCCTTCGATTGCGTTCAACAGCAGTGCGGCCTGTTTTTCAGAGGAAAACCGTCTCAAGAAGTCCTCGGCCACTCCGTTTGTCATGAATTCGCGCAGGTCATCCATAAACTGTCGGTAGAAATATAGGTTGTGCATCAGCACGGATTGAATGTAAGGAAGTGCGTCGTTTCCGCCCCAATCCGTTTGGTGTCGGAACAAGTCCCACTGCTGAAAGTGAAAAAGTTGCCCCGTTTCGTGATCGACGACGGTCTGGCACCACTCCAATCCATCGAAGCTATCCGCCCCCGCCATTGCGTAGGCGATAATTGAAAGAGGGTTGCCCGTTCCCAGTAGATGCAGGGGACAGTAGAACCCCAGATCATCAAGGGCTTTGCGGATGCTTCGCACGGTCCGGGTTCGTGCGACGATGCCTTCTCCCAATGCGCGTTCGGGAACCGCAAGTATGACCGGATATAGCTGCTCCGCCACTTGCTGGGCAGCAACGGCAAGTAGCTCAGTTCCGCCATGCACAATTGGAGCGACAGTCCCCAAGGAATGTTCTTGATCGCGGAGGACGCCTGAGACTACGCCGTTGGCAATCGCTTCGGCAGTGTTTGGCGGCTCCTGGTTGTCGTAACAAAAACAGAGGTCGTGTGCGCTGGTTCCTGCGATTTCATGAAGTGCAGCCGTGTCCCACGCCAAGTCGCCTTTCCAGAACCTTTCGTAGTTTCCGCTGTCCATCAGGATCGCTGTTCCGCCCTTTTTGCTTCTGTTCAATGCGGCATCAAGGCGGGCGCGGTGCTCTGCTGGTGAGTGGGCAATGTCATAGGCTGAAACCAGGAAAAGCGGATGGGCGGCGGCGTTGAGCAACTCAACATAGTCCACAGGCATCAAGTTGGTTTTTACGCTTGATACCGAAGGGAAAAAGCACGGCAATTGCACCACTGTTTGCGCGATGCATAGTTCAAAGTTTCGGGTATGCGCCATTGCCTTTTCCTCAATCATTCGCGTTCCAGTCTGCGGTAGTGTCCTATGCGTCCTCGATGGCTTTCTTGATCGCGTTGAACGTGAATGACATCGCCCAGGATGCTCCGGCATTCAATAGTTCGCTTGGTGTCGTGTTTCCTGAAGAAGTTTTTACGGCGACGAGCTTCTTGTTGAGTTCCTTGGCTTTCTCAATTTCCCAAGAGACCCAACTACTCTTGCTGGTCTTCTCGCCAACAATGCACAAGAAATACGTTGCAGCATTGATCTTTGCGGAAATTGCACGCTTGATGGCGGCTGCATCCGTGCTCTGGATAGACACGTCAGCGGACTGGTCGCTGAAACCAAAATCGAACTCACTGTTCTTATCCCAAGCCAAGAGCAGGTTCTTGTAATGCTTGTCGTTGTCGTAGTCATAACTGATGAAGACTTTCTTTTTAGCCACGCTTCTTATCCTCCTTCTTTTGGGTTTTAAGCCGCTGTTGCCATGCCGTGTTTTCCTGGCTTACCAGCGCCTCGGCCCGTTCTACCAACACCGAAAAAGCATCATCCCCCACGTAGGGATCTGTGCCTGTCTGATACAAATACTTTTCGTGTTTCAACGATTCAGCCGTTGTCCGGTACTCAATCCAGTGCTCGCGAAACTGGTAAAGTGAAACAACGCCGGTCGTGATAGCCGTAGCCGACCCCAATACGGCAACGATAACCCGCGCCCACATGTCTCCAGAAAATATCGCGAACACCGGAACAGATGCGGAGGCAACCAAAGTAGTAATCTGCAAAATGATGAACCACATCTTGTTCGATCTGCTCTTGCGGTCGTACCAGACAATCTGATCCTCGACCCGATCTTTGAGGTATTCCTCAGGTGTCATTCGCCACCTTCCTCTTTCATTATTCTCTTACACATAACGCTACGGCTTAGGGGCGGCAAACATGCGGAGCAACTAACCTTGAATTACCGCTGAACGTTATGCGGGGCGTTGGCTTTGAAAAACCGCCGCGCTGTTTGCCGTCCCTTGCAGCCGATTGTTCGGCAACTATGGAATATTTTTATATTTTTCTTTAATTATATCTGTCACAATTTCTTCAGATAAGGAAACGCTTGTTGCTATATCTTGGGTATCCATTTTCGCCTTAAATAGTAAAATTATAGCTTGAATTTTTTCGTTCGGCACATCTATAAGACGACTTCTAACTACCACCTCGTTTATAATATCAGAGTTTGCTTCAAACTCAGGTTCATCCGGTATATTGTCCTTATTAATACCATTCAGCTTGTTCCGACATACCTGTTCAGCCTCATTCCGATGTTTTCCAGCATTGCCATGTTGCCCACCTGTAATATGATCTGCGAGTCGTAATTTACACCTGACCCAACGTTTCGCAGCATATTCGATGTCTTCTGAGTCAGCAGGAATACGTTTTTTCTTCCAGACAGCCTCATAAAATTCCAGGGCATCAATAATTTTATAGGCATTTTCAATTGCAGCTCCAGCGACACGGAATGGCACCATGTTATTCCACTTTTTATCAATATAAATATTTTTTAGAAACTTGGCAGCTAGGTTTTGATCCTCAAGAGTTTCCTGATTAAAGTCTTTTGAAGATGCAATACGGTATGTCAAAATAATTGAAAAAGCTCTTTGAGATTTTTCTTCGAGAGACTTATCAGTCACTAATCGAATTGCTTCATTCCAATTTTTTTCTTTTATGAGACATTCAAGGTATTGTTTTCCTGCTCTCTCAAATATATCAGATGAAGGGTCATTTTTTAGTTGACGATAAACTTTTCGCAACTCATTCTTTGTTGGATAATTCTCTAACAAATCAAGACAATCTTCAAGCAGCTGCTCTTTAAAAAGGCAATCAATGACACAACTGATTGAATCTGAATTTAAAGGGACTTCACCATGCTTTTGCCATTCAGTCACTACCTTTTGGCAATTATTGGCTTTCGCAAAATACGTTAAATTATCAGGGAACGATTCAGTATGCGCCTTTGCAGTATTGTACTTTATATCTGAAGTGGGGGCACCTTTGCTCTCCCAATATTGAACTGCACCTTCAAAATCCTTAGATAGATAAGCCAACTCAGCACATTTCCATCCATCATTCGGTGTTAAATTTATTTCTTCCAGTTTCTTGATCATATCATACAGAGAAATAATTTCTGTTGCGTTAACTTGGGAATGTGTCAATATTGATTCTATAGACTCATCGACTAACTGGGCCCACTGAGGATCCCCATTATACTGCCATCCGGTTCCCTGATTCACCTGCTGCACCAGGTATGTTAGGAATTTTTTACATTCCTGCAGTCCGCGATCTCCCAAATGAAAGCTTGCAGCCCTATGTGCAGGAGTAGAAGCAAAATCTGTTGTATTCAGAATTGTTTTATAATCCTTCGCATTCCAGTAGCAATTCAGTGCATTATCTATGCGTCGTAACTCAAGATATAACTTTCCTGCCTCAACCAGGTTGCCCTCCATTTCAAAGCGTTGGGCACAGCAAAGCTTTGCATTACCTTCCTGCTTACACCTCATGTAGTTAGCTTCAGCAAGTCGTAACTTATAGGGATCCCTTTCCGCCAATCCTGCTTTGTGAAATTCCTCTGCTAATTCTTCTGGGTTATCCCTGTCTTCCGACCAATTACTTTCCTGTCCCTTTTGCACATAATTGACAACATCACTATTCCAGTTATGCTTTTCCGCATTTTTATAGCACCGCAACAACTTTTCAATGTTCTTCAAGGTGTCGTTGTCCCACAACTCGCTAATTCCCTTATCATCATCTACAATAATTAAACGTTTTTTTGCCCTACTTGCCGCAACATATAAACGGTTCATAAAATACTTCAGAGGCAAGGATACATCTTTGTCTTGGGAATGAAATTTTCCAGTTTCAAGAGGAGCAAGAAGTTCAGGATAGTCAGAACTGCATTCATTGCCGAAGTTATAAAGAACAACCCTAGAAAATTCCTGTCCCTTGGCACGCATGGGACTTAAGAAGTTTCGAATATCAACTTCAGATTCTGCTAGACTACTGAGAAATTCATCCTGCTCTACATATGACTCCTCTTCCCCCTCCTGACAGGGTAGAATGATGACCAGTTCAGATTGTTCCCGAAGCTTTTTTTCACACAGGGGATCCTTGACATTAAAATAGACTGGAATACTTGATTCTGTATCAAACCAAGTCCTTTGGGGAGTCAATCCAGATTGCTCAAACAGAATTCCCCTGAGCAATTGAATAAGATTACACAAGCCGACAATGTACTTGCTTGACCGATAGTTAAAGGACAATTCCTGATAATTAAATTCCAGTTTCCCTTGAGCTGATTTGTCGAGAGCAGTAATGAGTTTTTCGTGAAAATTTGCCTGGAGTGCCCCCCAGTCAAAGCCTGTTGGGTTAAGAGTCTGGAAAGGGTCGCCCGCAAAAGCGAAAGGAATTAATTTCAACTCATGTGGCGGAAGGGTACGCTGTGAGTAGAGGGAAAGACGCAAAATAAGGTTTAGTTCAAGTTTGCTGAAGTCCTGAGCTTCATCACAGAAGATTGCCGGATATTTGGATATATCAATCTCCTTTGTATTTAATACGGCAAAAACAAGATCCTGATCGTCCCAATACCCATGTTCCTCGCAATATGGTCCATACCATCCAGTCCAGACATTTGTAAAAACTTGGGAAAATGTACTTTCCTGCACAGATTGCTGGGAAGATGGAAGTTCGGAATAAGCTTCTTCATCAAATGGTGTGTCAATATCATACCGCATGCCTTTAATGTAAGACCGAATAACATGCCAAGATATTTCCGCCGTTAAATTACGAACTTCAGCCGTAGGATCTTTTACACGACGTTCGTCCCATAATCTCCGAAACAACGAAAAATCAATTTTTCTCTCGGGAGAAAAATTGATTCTTTTCTCTTCAGGCAACAATTCCAGCAAAAATTTATGGAAAATGCCATAACAATTCTTCTGCAACGTTTTGTACTCATCAGTATCTAGGTCTAATTCATGGAGTGCAAAGGTTGAATTGCACCGCAGGATATTATCGATAGTTTGTTTAGCTATATCGAGCAAGCCTTCACTGTAGGTAAGATACAATGGTGGTAATGGTAACCTGTTAGCTACATTGGTATTTAAATAGAGAAATAAATAAGAAGAAAAAAGATACTGCAGTATTGTTGATTTTCCACTCCCAGGTCTGCCGTTAATAAACAATGGGTACAGCTTATCATCATCTTTTTTGACCATCCCCTCAAGGATGCGGGACTCTTCGGGGGAAAGGGCAATATTGCCGACATCATCACTCTGTATACTTCTCCACATTGTCTCGTCCGCAAGAATATAATGTGGATATGATCTTCTGCTGTACTGGATGAGCAGCTCCTCTGAATCGATGCCATCATCCAAAATCTCAGTATAATTTTCCCTTAACGCCTTTAATTCCTTTTCATTATTTCTTTCTATTATTCCCAGGAGAAATAAACTGTTATGGTTTGGAAACCATTTGTATGAAATATCGACATTCGTCTGGTTAACAGGTTGTACCGTTTCCATCTTATTGACATTCAGCTCCCCCAATGCATCAAAGAGTCGCGTGGAAATTTCAGACATCTTTTTGGTCTTCATTTGCTCCACCCAGTTAATACTCTCATATATCAGCATGTCAGAATTATCATCGGACTCAAGAGGTGCATAAAGAAAGGCTCCCTCTGTGTCGGTAGGTGGTGGTGGTGGTAATGGAATAGTATCTCGACGTTCCTCTATGTAATCAAGGATTTCCTGTTCATCAGGTATGTACTTTCCACAAATATGTTGTGGTTCCTTGATAAATTTTTCATATTCCCCGTTCCCCCCCCTTGGGAAACAGGCTATAAAAGAAATAACAATGCTCTCTTTGCTCTCAACTGGTTGTTTCACGCAGACCAGCCTGAAGCTTTTGCCAAGATTTTTCTTCACAAAAGGAGATTGTATAAAAAAATCCCAAGAGTCAATTGTCTGATCTTCCTCAACTTTTATTGCAAGTTTTTCAACTTCATCAGAAAGCCCGTGCTTTTTGGCACTCTTTTTACAATGATCAGTCATATAAGATAGATATCGCATCATTCTCTCCTTAGCAGTCGGATTATCGTACTCTCATTTTAAACGTATTGAAATCGATCACGATTCGCTTAATCATTTTTGCCGAACAATTAATATACGAACTACCCCTTTCTTCCCCGCATTATCAATACTCTATCACATTTTAAAAACATATGCAACTCTAACCAGCTATTTTACATGGAAAAAATCACTGTTTTTCGTATTTATTCCGTAATATCAGGAAATGCTCAATACGTATAATGCAGGACAATTGTATATTCTATGAGAATATGGCCGGGTTGATGGACCGGGATATCTGGAGGCAGGAAAGGCTTTTTACAGAAGAGCCGTCTAAATGAGCAGGTTTCTCAGAAAAATGATTATCGGGAATATCAGGTAATCGGTTATCCTGAAAAAAATGAGGGCGAGGAG
>QIMB01000482.1 GCA_003233615.1 Nitrospirota bacterium | reverse complement strand
CGGCTATTACCAAGATATGGCGTTGCCAGTTTATTCATACCACTATATTTTGTGGAAAACTTTGATTTTTGTGGCATCTTATGGTACAGATTTAGAGTCTTTCAGTGAGAAGTGAAAATTCGGTGTGTACCCACGTCCTGGAGGGAATATGAATCTTCGTACCCTAGTGGTCAATGGGTTTAAGTCCTTTGTTGAAACCAAAATAGACTTCCCTGATGGCATTACTGCCGTTGTCGGGCCAAATGGTACGGGCAAGAGCAATATTGTGGATGCCATTTTATGGGCAATGGGTGAACAAAGTGTCAAAAGTCTCCGAAGTGAGCGCATGGAAGATATTATTTTTAATGGAACAGAGCAACGCAAGCCGATGGGTATGGTTGAGGCCTCACTTGTTTTTTCAGATGTCACACCCCAAGAGCTGGAACCGGTGTCGGCACTGGTCGAAGGATTGGAGCAAATGACGGATGTCATGATTACCCGGCGTCTCTATCGTGACGGGGATAGCGAATATTATTTCAATAAGATCTCCTGCCGTCTTAAAGACATTCGTGGATTTCTGTGGAATGCCCGGGCAGGCACGAGAGGGCAGTCAGTGATAGAACAAGGAAATATTGAACAACTCTTGAATGCCTCACCGCAGGAACGCCGTGAATTTATTGAGGGCACAGCAGGCATCATTCGCTATAAAAAGCAAAAAGCCGAGGCCCTACGAAAATTACAGAGTACGGAAAATAATCTGTTGCGAGTTCGAGATATTTCGAGAGAAGTACATCAACAACTTCGAGTGCTCACCAGACAGGCGAAACAGGCAGAGGAATACCAGTCACTGCTACAAGAAGCGCGAGATCTTGAAGTGCGGTTGTTAACAGAGGATTTTCGACGATTTCATGGCGAACATTCTGTCGTTGAAAAGGAATTGCAGGACTCTGAAGATCGGGAGACGACCTGCGTTGCTGATGAAGTGCGTCTTGTGGCTGAGCAGCAAGACGTTCAGTTGGGCGTGACCGCTATGAATGAGACTCTTCAGCACGCACACGATGCATTTCGAGAGATTGAACAGCGCATGTCTCACGCGTTGACCGGAATCCAAATAGAACGCAATCGGCTAGAGCAATATGAACATCAGCATGAGCAGATCATGGAGGAACGAACGCGACTTCATGAAAGCGGTGAAGAGGTCGTACAACTGCTTGAAGCCCTTCGTGAACGAATGGCGCATGCCCGTAGTGAGATTGAAGCACTTTCCACGTCCATGGCTGAAGGCGAAGAGGGTATTGCGGTTATGGCAGCGCGTCGTCGAGACATGCAAGAGAAGGTTGATTATGGGCGAGAAGCAATTTTGGCTGTGACGGTGGAAGTCACAAACGCAGAGAATCGTCTTCGAAGTCTCGGAGAAGGACAGAATGCAACGAGCCGTCGTGTGGAGCGGCTGCTCGCCGAATTCACTCAGTCCCAACTTGAGCAATCGACGTTGCAACAAGAACAACAAAGACTACAGACTCAACGTGTGAACTTCGAAAGCCAATTAGGGGAGTTGCGACACGATCAAGAGCAACTCGAGGGTCGTCTGCAAAGTCATCGAGAAACTCGAGAAGAGCTTGATGCGAAGATTCTAGAATTCCAGACACAGATAGCCGGGACGGAATCCGAGTTCAGAGCCCTTCAAGGAATTTTTCGCGAGAAATTGGGCTATGGTTCCAATTGCGAAGGTGCCGAAGTGTCCATTCGCGATCAATGTTCGTTGATTCAGGCTGCGTTAGCAGAACGTATGGATGTTGATGAGGATGTTGAACAAGCGATCGAAGCCGCGCTTGGGGAGCATCTACAGGCTTGGATTGTTCGCTCTCCTCAAGAGGCGCAGGAATCCATTGCTCAATTCCAACACCATCAATTCGGAAAAGGCTGTTTTCTCTCTTTACAGGTACCTCGTGATCCGCATGTCGGATACCCTCATTGGTGGGCCACATTGGAACACGACCCTGTGGTGAAAGGATTGGCACGAACCTTTGTGCATGCTCCAACTGAGTTGTCCCCGGTGCTGGATGGCTTATTGCACGATACGGTCATTGTTGGATCCTTGGCCAATGCGATGGACTTAATGGACAAACATGAGTGGTTCCACGGCAATGGCCCATCGTTTGTGACGTTGAACGGGGAAGTGGTGTCGTCTCTGGGAGTGATGAGCGGAGGGTCAAATAGAGAAGTCGGTGGCTTGTTACGCCGACGACGAGAAATTTTGACATTGGAAGAAAGTCTTACAGCTCTTCAATCTGAATTTGAGATCGCACAAGAGACACGAAGAGTGTTGTGCCAGGACATTGAAATGGTCTCATCTCAATTTGAAGAGGCCATTTCGGCTATTCGTGAAACAGAACTCCAAATGGTTTCCGTACAAAAAGAAGAGATGTCGAAAGGACAGGCTCTTCCAGATCTGTTGCGTCGTTTAGATGTTCTTCAGCAAGAACGTGATATGGAAGAAGCTGAGTTAGGACGTATGCGAGCCGATGAAGCCGATACGCGTCAGCAGCTAGAAACGCTCGCGCATCGACGCACTGAAGAAAATGCCATCTTTGCCCAGGTACAAGAAAATCTACAAGCTCTTGATGAAGAGCAAGAAGATCTCACGCGACGCCTCAATGATATCAAGATGAATCATCACGCGTTGAATGCGCAACTGGGGCATGAACAGAGCAATCAAGAGCGGATGGAACGAGAAGAGGAACAGCGGAAAATTCGAGTTCAAGAAATTGATCAACAATTGGAGCAACTCTTTCTCCAAAGTCGGACAAGTCAGGATGAGCGTCTTAAAAATGAAGAATTGGTCACAACCCTAGGTGGTCAAAAAGAATCAAAGGGTGGAGAATTACGAGATCTTCAAAATCGTCATGCGGAAATTTTAGAAGAGGTGAAACGGTTAGATGCATTGATAGCACGAGCGAGAGAGGCACTTGCGCAGATTTTTAAATCACGAGTGCCCATTGAAGGTCATTTAGCTGAAGTGCGAACCAAGCTGCAGGCAGTAGAAGAAACGCTCACGCAGACCTATGAAATTTCTACTGATGATTTGATGCGCTCCCAGAATCAGGGAGTGGCTGGGGATGATGAGCAACAAGCAGGTATAAGTGATGTAGATGATCAAGGACCGGAGCAGTGGCGCGAACATTTGCAACGTATCCGAAAAAAACTTGAGCGAATTGGTCCTATTAATTTGGCGGCGATCGATGAGCATGTGCAATTAGACGAACGCTATCAATTCTTAGTGACACAGGAAGAAGACTTAGCAGGGTCGATCCAATCCCTTCAAGAGATCATTCAGCGTCTGAACCAAACGACCAATAAATTATTTGCGGAAACATTCAAAGAATTACAAGTCAAATTTAATGAAGTATTTTCAGCGCTCTTTGCTGGAGGACGTGCGGAGTTAGTCCTGGTGCATGAGGCCGAGAATCCCTCGACAGAATCGGAGTCTGTTGATGCCGCAACTGATGCTGTCGAGAGTCCTCAAGATCAAAAGAAAGCTCAAGTATTCAAGCAAGAACCCGGGGTCGAGATTGTGGCCCAACCGCCCGGTAAACGTCTCAAAAGTCTGAATATGCTTTCTGGGGGTGAAAAAACTATGACGGTCATGGCTTTGTTGTTTGCCAGCTTTTTGATACGCCCTTCACCGTTTTGTGTGTTAGATGAAGTTGACGCTCCATTGGATGAAACCAATGTGGTTCGGTTCGGACAATTTTTGCGGAAAATGGCCGACCTTTCTCAATTTATTGTCATCACACATAATAAGCGAACGATGGAGATTGCCGATTCCTTATTCGGAGTCACGATGGAGGAGCCCGGGGTTTCTAAATTGCTCTCGGTTCGGTTGCATGATCTGCAAGAGGTCGGATGAATTTCTGGCGAGAAGCGGTGGGCTTCCAAGCGGAGAATACAAGAAAAGCCCCTTCCTTAACTAAAGGAAGGGGCTTTTTTATTGGATCAAAGGCTTCAAACAGCGAGAATTAGTTCCTCACGCCTTCCCATACTTTTTCTGGGTCGATTTCTTTGTCAGGATTTAGAGTTTTAGCTTTTTCGAGAAGCACGTCCGTGGTTTCAGGAACCTCCGGGTCGGGGATACAGCAGTCATCGACAGGGCACACAGCGGAACATTGAGGTTCATCAAAATGGCCGACGCATTCCGTGCAGCGTTCATAGGTAATGACGTACACCGTATCACCATCTCCTTGGCCTTCCCCAACCGTATGGTTGAGTTCTTCAGCAGCACTGCGTGTTTCAAAAATGGCTTCATTCGGGCATTCAGGGAGACATGCACCACAATTAATGCATTCTTCGGTGATCAGTAACGACATAATTCCTCCTTCACAGACTATTAAAAAGTATCGTTAATTGGATTACGTTTTGGCTGTAAACATAGCCAGGAGTGAAGTCCTCTCTGTACCTTTACGAGTCATCATATGACACGCGATACAGAAAAATATTGTAACGGCTAAATTTTTAATGCGTCAACAGGACAGAAGACCTATCAGGTAAGCCATTCGGACTCGATTACATGACAAGTGGTGATAGTATTTATTGGAAGCGTGTATGGCCATGATAATTGGTGAATTATTGGCGCATCTTCCTTATAATCGGCAACGCACATTAAAAAATTATTAGGCATCTTTTCTTCGAGTATATGTCAATGGCGAGACTTTCATCACAATGAGCACTCACAATTCAAAACCCTCGGTTATGTCGGCCTATGGTGCCCTTACGACAGCTGCCATAGTATGGGGAGGGTCAGTCGTTGCGCAGAAGGTAGCGTTAGGGGCATTTTCTCCAGTAGAGACATCGGTGTTTCGTGGCCTTGGTGCGTTAGTGATTCTCATTCCCTTGTGGTTGTGGAAAGAAGGCGGCGGGAAATTTCCAAAAAGGGATTGGGGCGTTTTTGGACTGTTGGGACTGGGTGTCCTCGGCAATCATCTTTTCGTGTTGTTTGGTTTGCAATATATTGGAGCGGGAGCAGCAGGTGTGATCATCGGAGCAAGCCCAGCGATCACGGCCTTCCTCTCTTCATTGATCTTGAAAGACGTTCGGTTTCGAGTCATCTGGCTAGGGTGTGTTGTATCCTTTGTCGGAGTGATCGTCATTTCCGGGCAAAGCGGAATAGCGGGTATCGGGTCCAACCCCATGTTGGGAGGGACGTTGGTGCTCTTAGGTTTAGTAAGCTGGGCTCTCTATACCATTGGGTGCCGACAGACCATGGAGCGATTTTCTCCTCTGACTGTGACTTGGACGACGCTGATGATGTCATTAGTTGTTGAAATTCCGTTGCTCGCGATGAATCACAAAATGCTTGTGGCTGGTGTCGACACTGTGCCGCTCTCAGGTTGGGTTGCCTTGGTGTATGTTATGCTGTTTGCCACAGCATTGGGTCAACAGGCATGGCTCTATGGTGTCGATGGGGTTGGGCCATCCCGGGCTGGTATATTCGGAAATTTGATTCCGGTTTCTGCGCTGTTGTTTTCTTTTGTGATTTTTGGTGAACCGGTTGGCGTGAGAGAAATAAGTGGGATAGGATTGATTGTGTTAGGCGTCTGGCTCGTGAATCAACGAGCGCAGGCACAACAGACTAAAGACAACGATGGAGAGGAAGAGAGCGTACAATGCTGAAGGAACGTATTGAAGAAGTCACGAAAATGAATGAACAGTTTTATCGGGCCTTTGAAAACCTTGATGTGGCGTTGATGGATTCAATGTGGGCCCATGAAGAATATGTCACCTGTATTCATCCAGGATGGAGCATTCGAGTGGGGTGGCCTGCTGTGAGGGATTCGTGGGTAGTGATATTTAACAACACCTTCTCCATGGAATTTGAGTTGACGGAATTGCAGGTGCAAGTTGCGGCGGATATTGCCTGGGTGATTTGCACGGAGAATATTTCGAGTCGGGTAGGCGAATCTCCTCAGGAGAGTCGAGTGGTCGCGACAAATTTATTTGAGCGGATCGGGGAGGAGTGGAAAATTATCCACCATCATGGCTCCCCCCTGATGGAGTAAATAACTGAGAATGTTATGACGCTGTTGTATGAAAGACTGTACTCGTCCATTCCTGAACAATGGTGTCACGTGCATCCATGGGCATTGAACTATATTTTCTGAACATGCCAAGTCCGCCCTTTTTCTTGCGCCACATCAGAAATTGTAAAAAGTGGTCTTTGCAGAGAGACCGTGTTCCGGCCGGAGCATAGAGAGCGTCCGGGCATTCATCAATTAAACAGGATTCGGTAGCCATCTTCTCATTCTCCTTCATAATGCTCATGATTGCGTGTGTCGTCATGAAGTATGCCGAACAGGAAGGGCACAAGGCAATCATTGTTGGCGGTTTGACCTACAAGTATGAAGTGAGGTGGAAGGAGTCAGGAGTCTAGGCAAAGAATATTTTCTCTGTTACCTTCGGAGCCCCACTTTTCACTCTTTACTTTTTCTTCTCCTCAGCAGGCTTTCCCTTGCGTTCTCACGCAAAAGGCGGGTATCGTAGGGTCCCTATTCACCTGGAATTCATGCAGATATATTTTCATTGTGCCCTTCAGCAAAGGAGTGTGTTGCGTGTTGACAGCCAAAGATGTATTTGAAAAAACAAGAGAAGCCGCACTGGCTGCTACTGACGAAGATGAAAAGCCCCTTCAAGTTGATTACTCGGCTTTAGAAGGAAAAATGGAACGAGCCTTGGCCGGGCGGACAATAGAGTTGCTTCATATCAATAAGTTTCTTCCAGAAGGCTATGAAGACCAAGGTCGGTTTAATCTCATGGTTCTTACCGGTGGAAGTGTCGTGTTTGATATGGTCATCGGAGATTCCTATTTCCGGTATGATGTGTTTTCCTGTTGTGATCTCGATAAAATCCAGCTTATTGATGGGACGTGGGACAATAAGGAACATCGCACTCAGGATGCATTTCTCAGCTTACGCCTCATGCATGGGGATGAGGCTCATATCCTCTTAGCACTGAGTGACGAAGAACGTGAACCGGTTTTAGCGATTGCAGATAAGATTTCTCAAGGCCGGCATCCTGAAAAGTGATCCTAGAAGACGTGAAGCGTCAGACGAGAAAAACGAAAAGTATTCGTCGGTTGGAGTGAGTCGAGTGAAATCCAACATTCTCATTCAGGACGCTTAAGCCATAAATGGCAAAGAAGAGACGCGAGCGGGCAATGTCGATTCAGGGTTTCAATCTTGAGCTGCGTGTCTGGTTTGCTGAAGTCTCGTAAGGGAAATCCTAACGCGATGGGTTTTTGAAGCAATGGCGAGAAGGTGACACTCGACACCTAACCGACTACTTGTGCACCCAAAATAGGTTATCCCTGTCTCTTCTAATTCTTTATCTGTTCCTGGGATCATAAATCCCGCAACCGGCGTGTGATGGAACCGTACGTATCCATCTTTGCCACGAATTCCTGCCTAGGATAACACTTCTTTTACAGCTCGAAGGCAATTTCCTCCAGACTAAGAAAGTCTCACAGCTACCGTCAAGGAACGAGAGTCGGGCAATCTTGCCTTCATTCAAAATATTGTGTAGGATATTGTGTGAATGAATGTGTAATAGGAGGGTAGCCATGCCAACAAATCTTGCACTAGATGACAAACTTGTTCAGGAAGTAAAACGTTTAGGAGGCCACACCACGAAACGAGCTGCTGTCAATGAAGCCCTTCAGGAATATGTGACCCGTCGTAAACAGAAAAAAATACTAGAGATTTTCGGGACCCTTGAGTGGGACTCCACATATGATTACAAGACGGCACGAAAGCGGAAATGACCGTCTTAGTTGATACTTCGGTCTGGTCACTGTCCCTTCGAAAAGATGGCCCGGCGAACCATCCAGCAGTCAAAAAATTACAAAGCTTACTCGTAGACGCCCAAAATATTGTCCTTATTGGAATCATTCTGCAGGAAATTCTCCAAGGGTTTACACATGAGGGAACCTTTTCCAAAGTCACGACCTATTTCGATGCCTTTCCTTTACTCCCCTTAAGCCGCAATGACTTTGTCGCGGCAGCCAAATTACGTCGCCAGGCTGCAGCACAAGGACTCACCCTCTCGACTCCTGATTGTCAAATTGCCGCAGCCGCCATTCAACACCACTGCCATCTCTTAACGACCGACAAAGATTTTTCACATCTTGCTGAAGTGGTACCCCTGCAATTGGCCTAGCCATCTTCGCTTTGAACACCTCGACTGAACGTAGGAGCATTGATGGACGAAAACCGGTACAAACCTGCTGCGATTTCCACGCGATGTGGTGTGGCACAGCGTATACAAAAACTCCAATCGTAGTGGTCTGGCCATGGCCACAAAATAGGGGTAAGGGCTGCGTTGCTGTATTAATTTTGATGTTCAGTCGTCATATTGGCGAGATGGACGCAGGTGTGAGAAGTCTTGATGGGTTCATCCTAAGTTTAGTGAATAATAAATACAATAATGGAAGCCTGATCCCTTTATGACCCCTTTAGAAGGCGAGAAAAACGAAAAGTATCCGTAGGTTGGAGTGAGCAGAGCGAACTCCGACATTCCCGATGAAGAAGATCAAGCAGTGAAGGGCAGAGAAGAGATGCGAGCGGGAAATCGTCGATTCAGGATTTCAATTTCTAGTTGCGTGTCTGGTTTGGTGAAGTCTCGCAACGGAAATCCTAATGCAATAGGGTTTTTAAGGAGTGGGGAGAAGGTGGCACTTGATACCCAACCGACTTCTCGTGTTCCTGAGAATAGTTTTGCTCCGGCCGCTGGAATATCGTTTTCTGTTCCTTCGATTACTAGGCCTACCAGTCTCCGTTTGACCGATCCGTAGGTATCCATTCGTGCGACGACTTCTTGTCCAGGGTAACAGC
>QIMB01000146.1 GCA_003233615.1 Nitrospirota bacterium | reverse complement strand
TTCAGAGGAATTATTCGCAGAGGTCAGCAGGTCGAGAATATTGGTCATGATGGGGAACTTTCTACGGGCATGAGTTTCATATCTGATAAAGGATGTTATCAGATATGGATGGCGAAACACGGCGAAAACACAGGGGGAAATGCACCCTCGCCACAAGTGTCCACCCTAAATGAGCGTGCCAAAAATGGCGTTGGAAAACGGAAGCGGCTGATAGAGAGTGATTATTATTTGTGGGGAAAGACCCCTATTGAAGAGGGATATTCGGGGAAAGACTCGTTGCGGAGATTTCTTTTTTCGCTTTGGCAAAAAACGGAAATAGAAATTCTTAAACTCTCAATTAGGGTACACCCTAGTTGAGAGGGTGTCACGCCATACACAAACCCCCTAAACATGGGGGTTTTGGAAGTCGCTTTTCAGGTGGACCCTAGTTGAGAGGGTAAGATGTAACACTTCGCTTAGGAGAACGGTTACATTTCGAAGCCTCGAAAGCAGGAAAAATGGGTGCTTTCAGGATAAAACAGGCTCAAAATGTAACACTATGGCCCATAGTGTTACATGGGCACAAAAAACCCTTGGTCGGGGGTAATTGAAGGGGTGAAATCCCTTCGATCTACTCACCCGTTTCGGTCATGTGACCATATTGCATAATTGTATCTTAAGAGATAATATATGTATCTCATTGGATACAATATTCGGAAATCCTGTCTGTCCTGCCTTTCTTTCTCCTTCTGCAATTCCCTTCATTATTTAAAGGGAATACGCTGTTCTGTCTTCAAATATTTCGGTTTTCAGGTTGTGGAATGAATCCTGCTTATTGAACAGATCATCATATTCATTTTTGATATGAACTCTCGCGGGGTGAGTAGACCAATATGCAAACATTTGTACTGATTTATTTTGGAAGGAGTTCAACTACTCTTTTCTTTTTTCACTCAATACGAAGGAAGGTAAAGCTATGAAAGATGATTACAAAGACAATGATTGTGAGAGTGTGATGAAAAAATTTCAACTTATCGTTACGGTAGTTGGGCTATTGATTTTTATTGGCGGAGTCAACAGTTCATTCGCTGCAACTGTACAGGTGCAAACCAATACGACTTTTACCTGCACCGATAATGCAGATTGCAAGGCAAAATGTAAGGCACTAACACCTCCAGGCACATGGAAACCCAATCCAGGGGGGGTCGACACATGGCACTTGTACTCAAAGAAGCCAATCATTGCCGGATGGCAAAATAAATTCAGATTTATTTCCTACCAAAGCAGAATTTGATTCAATGACCAGAGTGGCTAATAAAGATCAGGAAATACTTAAAGCAGTAAATCTTTCATTCTCAAAATCTTACCTTGCGAAAGAGCTCAAACTTGAAAATGGTCAAATAATTTCCCTTTCTATCGTCTTAAATAGAAAAAAAGACGGTCTTTATGACGGACCTCCTTGCGCGACCTGTGTGATAGATGAAGGAATGACAATAGCACTGTGTTGTACGGATCCAAACTGTAATGACCCGTGCAGGGATCATGGTGCCCTCGGAGCTGCTTTATTCGCCAAATAAGTTCTAGCCCCAAAAAAATACCTAGACGGCCCTAAACCGAACAAGTGTTTTTATCGGTTGGCCTTAGGGGGCTCCAAGTTTTATCCTCTACTTTACGTCGATAGTATTTAAAAGATAAAGGCCATTTTTTTCTGAACAAAGTCGCGTTGCTTATATCGCTCTTCAGTATGCTTTGGATGAGTTAAGCTTGCTATTCCCCGTAGCTTGCTGCGGAGGTCTTTATCAAAAAATAAAAATGGGGGATGAGGTATGAATTCTAGAAAGGGTTCGATCAGTCCTATAGACTGCATTTTCATTAGGAGCAAAATAATATGGCAAGCCTTAATAAAGACCTAAAAAATATGAACAAGAATCCCAAACTTGTGGATCCCAGCAAGACAATGACTCGTTAAATGACCATGGGCCAGGTAACTGTAATGTTCATATACACATCAACAATGTTGATGCAATAAACATATACAATTGTTCGTCATCATCAAAAACAAAGCATGGAGATGAAGCTCCAATCCAACAAACTGACTATTCGGATTGCATACCTTTCGTTGAAGGACATAAGCCAAAACAAAATTTCCAAACAAGGCTAAGTGCCCTTCTGGCTAATAATAAAGTCCCAAGTGTTTTAGCGGCCACGTTTTTCCATCAAGCACGCCGTTTTCTAGCAGGGTTTGAACCAGCAAATGAGTTGGAAGAGCGTGCATTTGCTATCTTTGAGAAACTACCCACTTCAACTCATGAAATTCTGAAGTGTACCCTCGAAAAATATGACTCAGACTCGCACACATCACGATTGTTTTCCACAGAAATTGAACAACTACGGGATGTGCCTATCACTGCTAATCAACTCACATCATTCGTTGCAAAAGAACTAATTCAGCGTGCCAGTATTTACTATTTCGATGATCCTGATTGTTTCGATTCAGAGCGTCCTGGACTTTTTCGCCAGCGCCCCGATAATAATGATGATGATGTGGGCACTCCTTTAATTATAAATATCTCAGCGGTCAATGGGCTACGAACCAACCTATATTCGCCGCCATTATCTCTCGGCGAATATCGAGAAGATGAAATCCAGGAAGTTTGCACACCAGAAATTCAAGGTGAAAAAGTTGTTCTGAACTGTGCCCAACAAACAGCGAATTGTCCAGGGAATAGCGTCAATGGTGTTTGTTTGCGTGTGCCTGAAATTCAACTGGGTGAAGCAGTTTACTTCAAGGCTTCAATTATTTCAGTGTAAATGGAAAGGTACGCCTTACGGCCAAGGAGCCAGGTACAGTGGTGCGGGAGGTTGATGCACTTGTTTGCGGTGATCTAACAACTGGACTAACCGAAACCATAAACGGTATCGAACGTGTCATAGAAGATAGTCGCGTAAAAGATCAAATCTTGTTCACTATTCCGTCCGATTTGCCAACAGGTTTTTATAGTATCAGGGTAATTATGCCGCTAGATGGCGAAGGAATTATCTCACAAGAACAATTCATTCGCGTTGTATTACCCAGCACGACGACTTATCAGATTGCGACTGAAGAACTCAAGGCAATCAAGGAAACCTCTCCAGCATGGTTTGGTTCTGATGAAGTTGGGATCAGGGTATTAACCACCGCCATCACACTGGATGGCGAATTAGGAGAGATATCGACTATCCCACCTTTTAAATTTGATGAACTGGATTCTGGGAACACACGTGACATGAGCCGTGTGCTATTTCAGCAAAATAACATTGCAGGCGTTGTCATCGTAATTCTCGGCCATGAGATTGATAATGATGAACTTTATGAGCAAGAAGTAGAAGCCTTTGAAGATGCCTTCGTTGAAGTCATGAAAAGTAATTGGAAATATATTTCAAATGGGCTTGGAGCCTCGGGGGGGGCTTTCGCTATTGCGCTTGGAGCAAGCACCGCATGGGGTGCTGCCATTGCTGGTCTTATTACTTTTGCCGTAAATTTACTTGTTGCATATTTTGGACGAGCAGATTTAATTATTGAAGATACCATTGCCCTAAGTGCGTTGGATTTAGAAGCACGAACAAGTATCAATTTCCCTGCGCCTGCCCCCATCAGCTATACATCGCCTGGAGGCATCGATGTCAAGGCAGAAGCACTCAATAAAGATTTTCAGTACACAGAAAAACGCGAATATGTCAGTGATAAGGAAGATAGTAAATACCGTATTACCTTGCGCTACAACCGTGTGCAATTGTGACTTTAATAGATTCTGTTAAGGCTGCAGTGCAAAACTAAAGCTAAAGGAGACTCATTATTATGAAATATCAAGAAGATTCATTGCTATCGGCAATTTTGACCGTATACCAAATAGAAGAATTTGGGAGGAAACTCTCTCACGAATTACCCAGGCTAAAAAAATCCGTAAAGGTTGGTGAGGATATCACACCACTTCTTATAGAAATGAAGGTGGATATTCCTGAAGAATTACGCGGAGAGGCTTTATTATGGCTCGATGAGGAAAGTGAGCATACAATAGATCAAAAATCACAAACTCTTTCATTTGTAGGGGCAGGCAATCCGAAAGCTCTCGGTATAACAATTGGTTGTATTAGACCAAAAGGGAAGGAATGGAGGTATTGTCTTGAATGCAGCTGGTGGTCTTGCCGAACAGTAATTGTCTTGGACCCTATAATTGTAGTTACTCCTCAACCAAGTTAAACCTCTGCTTAGGCTGGAAGAAATACAAGATAAACGTAGCTTCTTGGTCCTGTCCATCGTTTCGTCAATTTTCGATTTTTGCCAAAGCGAAAATAGCACCCGGGCAACGAAAATTGGCTCAAAATGTAACCGACTACGGCGTAGTGTTACATTGGCGAATGCTTAGCCTCTGAATTTCGGCTTGCGACAGGGTTTTTCTTGCGGGGGTTTTTGATCGAGGGGCGTGGACGCTGAAAGGTCAAACTCCGGGTTGGCAAATATCCACGCATAGCGGCGGGGTGGCACTTTGGCTGTTTTGTAAAATGACGCAGTCACTTCCATCCTGAAAGGATGAAACGGAATGCAGGGAACGCCAATTCGTTCCGTTGCCTTTTGCTCAAAGGGGGGCCATCATGAAATGGATTTAGGCCCTGCTTATTGTGCTGTTGGTTCCAATGTCCGTGCCATTCGGGTCAGACACGAATTATCGTATGAGGTCTAATCCCTTTTCATTTCGTTTATTTCTTAACGTGTCATAGTCACCTATTCGTAATACGTTCACATCCGAATGACTTTTACGGTTTGACTATCTTCAAGAATTTGATACACCAGGCGATGTTGAATGTTGATACGGCGAGAGCAGGCGCCCGACAAATCGCCCACAAGCTCTCCAAAAGAAGGAGGGGGTTTGTAAGGGTTTCATTCAAGAATTTTGAGTAATTATTCCGCCTGAGATCGTATACCGGATTGGGAAATTTTCTGGGCATCTTTCTGGACCTGTTTGGTGAACACCACTTTCCACTTATTCACCAACCAGGCTCCGTGGCACACTTGTCCACCGGAGTTTTTAGGCCTTTCTTTATGGAAGCTTTCATTCCAGGAATTATTTGGAGATACAGGGTTTCCTGAATAGCCCTCCAATCGTCTTCAGAAATAAGGACTGCCGATGATCGCTTGCCGGTTATCTGTATAGGGTGATGAGACTCCGCCACCTCGTCTAACAGTGAATAGAGCTGTTTGCGAGCTTCTGTTGCCGTAATTGAGTACATGAAATACCATCCTTTCACGTACGTTATATCGTACGCAAACGGGAAAGCCTCCTCAACCGGAGCAAGTAGGCATTCCAGAAGAATGCCTATACAATTCTTCTTGTGCATTTCCTTGTGCGGCTGTCCTTGCACATAAAGTTAGATGGGCTCTTTTATCAGTTCAAAAGTATCAAATATTGATGCATCATCATCCCAACTATGCAAGCACCCATCCTCCTGACGAAGCCAAAGAGCAGTTGGGTCCTTCTCTGCTCCTGTTAACACCGTCCAGATTTCTCCACTTTTATAAACCCGGTCGCTACTCTCACCTTCTTCGTCATAAATGGGAAGGTCTATTTTAAGGACCACCCGGTCACCGGCTTTCAAACCACATTTGTATTCTGAGATATTGAACTCAGTTATAGGAATATACTCATCTTCGGATGTCCCCTCAGGACGAAACCTCAAAACATACTCTCGGTTTTCGTTATTACCTTTCATTCGCTTAAAGCTCAACAACGGACTGACTTTGAGAGCTCTACGTTATCAACTTCGCACTCCCACTGACCTCTATTCCAAAACCCTATCACAGATATACTGATACCAACTGTAATGACCAAAACCCATAAAGTCATTACATCGATTCCATACGCAATACCAAAAAACAAACCGCAAATTATTGAAGGAAGGGCCCTAATCCAAAAACTCTTGGAGGATTTTACATATTTCAGCTTGTATGCCTGGAACAAACTCCCATTTTTATTTAAAGAACACTCCATATCCCCTTGCAACAAGTTCTTCGCTAAAAGCTGAAGAGAATATTTAACCCCATCGACGGTGAATGAATGCATTGAATGTTTCTTGAAATTTTTCGCTTCAGAGATAAGCCGACCGTTGACTTCTACTCTCTCCTTTCCTGAAAAAGAAGAACACTTATACAGTATTTCAATATCTCCATCCTTGAATCGAAAGAACATTCCTTTTTGCACCGAAATTTCTACACTTTCATTTATGATCATAGCTTCACCAAAATACAACCCAGATGGGCATCATCCTTTTTCGGTCAATTTTCGTGATTTTTAATACTATTTTGTTTTCCCATTCGTGAACTTCTATGGTTTTTTGTTTTGAAATTGCTGCTACAGAATAATGCGTGGTGAATTTTTTATTTTTGAGGAAAAACGCTACATTGTTATTTTGGGGAGGTTGAGAGAAATCTAATTAGAGCTTGCTGATAAAAGCCGAATGAGTTGATTCGGACGGGCGTGTGTTTGTACAACAAGAGGCGACGTGCACAGAAATCTTCCTCCCCACCCTAAAAAGCGTGCACCAGGAGACCTCATGTATCGAAAGCCCGATGTCAATCAGTTGGCCTTTGAAGATTTCGTCCTGCCCTTTGGCGGCAAACTCTCCAGTGAGAACCGTTGGGTTCTGTTGGCCAAACAGATCCCGTGGGCGGTTGTCGAAGCGGCCTATGCCCACCAGTTTTCCCAAGAAGACCGGGGCTCGCCCGCGCAGTCCTCCCGCCTCGCGCTGGGAGCGCTCATCTTAAAAGCGCGGCTGGGCGTGACGGATCGTGAGCTGGTGGAGCAGATTGCCGAAAACCCGTATCTGCAATACTTCTTAGGCCTCACGACGTATCAGCATGAGGCGCCGTTTCATCATTCCCTCCTGACCACGTTTCGCACACGATTCACCCACGACAGTTTAGGCACGATCAACGAGGCGATTGCCCAGCTGATCGTCGACGCCCAATCGACGAAGGATCTCTCCCCGACCAAGGAGGCCCCACTCAACACGACTCGCATCAACGTGAAAGAGGACGACGAGCCGACTCCCCCGAAGGGCCAGCTGCTCGTCGATGCCACCTGTGTGCCGGCGGATATTACCTACCCCACAGACCGCAAGCTCCTGAATGAGGCTCGCGAGAAAACGGAAGCGATCATCGACCACCTGCATGCCGCTCGAACGAGCCCGATGAAGCAGCCCCGCACCTATCGGCAGAAAGCGAGGCAGGCGTACTTGCGGGTCGCCAAGGCCAGAAAGCCGGGGAGACGGAAGCTCCGGCAAGGCATTGGGAAGCAGCGCCGGTATCTCCGGCGCAATCTGGGCGCCATTGCCGTCATGGCTCAAGAAGGGCGGCTTGTTGCCTTACCCCGCAGACGCTACAGGCAGCTCCTGGTGATTCAGGCACTGTATCGGCACCAGCTCTGGATGTACACGCAACGCGGTCATCGCATCGCGGATCGTCTCGTCAGCCTCAGTCAGCCTCATGTCCGTCCCATCGTCCGTGGCAAAGCCGGCACTCCCGTCGAGTTTGGCGCGAAGATCTCCGTCAGTGTGGTGGATGGAGTCAGCTTTGTGGATCGCATCAGCTGGGACGCCTACAACGAATCAGGAGATCTCGTCCAACAGATCGAGGCGTATCGTCGACGGTTTGGGCATGATCCGGCCTCGGTGCACGTCGATCAAATCTACCGGACCCGCGAGAACCGGCGCTACTGCGCGAGTCGAGGCATTCGCCTCTCCGGGCCCCCGTTGGGCCGCCCACGGACAGTGAGTGAGGCCACGGCCGAGCAGGTGAAGCATGATCGCCACCAAGCCCACGATGATGCGACTGCCAGGATGGCGGTGGAAGGCAAGTTTGGACAGGGCAAGCGCCGGTTTGGGCTCGACCGCCTGATGGCTAAGTTGGCGCTCACCTCCGAAACGATGATTCACCTCGCATTTCTGGTGATGAACTTGGAGCATCTCCTCACCCGAGCAGTTTTTTCTTGGCTGTCTTCTTGGTGGCAGGCCTGCAGAAATACCTGGAACGGCTTACTGGGTGGCTGGTGGCTCCTGATACCGGCCATTTTCCGTGACGATCATGTGCATGGTGGCATGGCCAGAGGAGCCAGGGGCCCACATTGTCTCGCAGGAGTCTGAGTGGATCATGGAAATGCTTTTTTCAGCAAGCCCTAATTAAAGGAGATCAGAGGTTCATTTTATCATGATTGCCTATTCCACTCCTGAAGATTCTTTATCCTGGATTCCCGATTAGAAATGTCGGGAATGCCCAAAAATGTAACGAACAAGAAAATTCCCCCTAACTCCAAAAGGGGGAGGAAAGCTGGCGATGACACACAATCCTTACCTCATTCATCCGGCTACGATTGTGCAGAGGAAACAAGAGTCGACTGAGATTGTGACGACTCACCTTCAGGGCACCGCCCCTGCCGATGAAAAGACAGATCGGTTTTGGGCAGATCATGTAATGCGCTCTATTATTGTCTGAAATCTTGTTGAGCTTGACCTGGCTTGACCTGTCATTGGAACAAATCGTACTGGCAATAATTCGGTTCTTTGGTAGCCCTCTTCGGTTCGTCGAATCAAGGCCAGATTTTGCGAATAGGCTCCGACCGGAAGAATAAGCCGCCCGCCAACCGCCAATTGCTCTAAGAGCGGTGTCGGGATATGCGTCGGCGCGGCAGTTAATATAATGGCATCGAAGGGGCGTTCTTCCGGCCACCCCTGGTAACCGTCTCCCGCTCGCACCCTAACATTGTCATAACCCAACTCTTCCAATATCCAGGATGCTCGTTCCGCAAGTGGCTCAACAATTTCAATGGAAAATACGTGCACCCCGAGTTCGGCGAGGATTGCCGCTTGATATCCAGAACCCGTTCCAATTTCCAGGATCTTTTCACCTGGTTGCACGTTCAGAGCTTCAGTCATATACGCTACGATAAATGGCTGGGAAATTGTTTGCTGATATCCAATAGACAGCGGAAAATTTCCGTAGGCATCTTGAGATTCTTGATCCGGAATAAAACGATGGCGTGGCACTCGCCTCATAGCAGCAATGACTGTTGGGGCAGTGATACCTTCCGCCACGATTTGTGTATCCACCATCTGATCTCGTTCAACCTGTCGTGAAGAATCGTTACGTTGATTCATAGCGTGAGTCCCATTCCCGCATTGTGTCAGGATGCTCCCTAGTCCAAGAATGAAAAATACAAAGACACATGAAACACGCTGTACATTCATGATTGTGTACTGTGGAAGTCTGCGACATCTCCACTCATTGGTTGTGAGGCAATGTGCGACACCTCATTGTGCAAGCTCAATCGTCAGGCTGCTCATATTTTAACATTCTCCTGATATCCATACCTAGCTTTCTAGCTTTTGATTTGAGTACGTCTACAGATTTCACACTTCTTCTCTGTTCTCAAATCATTGGATTGGGATTCATCCTCCACTCAAGAACAGGTATGACTGGCATGGAGTTTGATCTTGTTCACCCTTCAAGTGCTGGTGAGGCAGGTATGAAACCTTATCACCCTGAAGGATTAGTATACACATCACGGCGTTCATCGAGGAGCAGGAATAGGAATCGAGCGAAATTGATACCCTTCGCCTTCAGCAATACCCCAAAAACGTCTGTAGCAACCATTTTCAATCCAGACAATCCTGAAAAGACTATCAAAAGACTGGATAAAAGACTGGATATGTGGTTCGAGGATTTCTTAGAATCGAGATAGTCACCTGAGATATTCATCGTGTAACCTAAGTTGAACGATTTGTATGGATGAGATGTGCCAAGACCTTGGGATGCCAGGGTATTTCAATAATACAGGCAGACGTATTCGGTCTGTCGAGGCTTTTAAATATCCCCGGCGCGCAAGAGAATGGTGCGTCTCGCAGAGTGCGACTGCTGTGGTCAGGTCACCATAAAAAATCACTCACTGTAGATTTGAGTTTTACCAAAGGATTATTCCATGAGATTCGCATTCGGGTTTTTTATCGTAGTACTAACTATGAGTCTTGCCTCGCAAAGCTTGGCCTATAAGGAAGTCCCGGTTTCGAACGGAGGTATGATTGCCGGCAAGATCGTACTGACAGGCAAAGAGCCCCCGCCCTTAGCTTTTTCACTCATCACAAACAATAACACAGAGTTTTGCGGGCGCATTTCGACCGGCACCGGCTGGCGCTTAATCGATGAGTTTCATGTTGCCCCTGATGGCGGGTTACAAAATACCGTGGTGTTCTTAGAAGGGATCCATCAAGGAAAACCGTTTCCAGAGACACAACCCGCCCAGGTAGTGGTAGAAGACTGTGTATTTGATCCCTGGCTCTTAGTGGTTCGTGATCCGCAACCCATTCATATCAAAAATATGGATCCAATCATCCATGATGTTCAGATTTATGAAACCGCACCATTTGGAGCCAAAGTGATGCTCCACCGTCCTCTCCGGCTGAACCCGTTTCATCCCAAGGATGTGCTGAAAGATCATCAACACAAACCGGGTGAAGCCATGATCGACACAATACAATTCACGCAAGGCCGCCGCACATTTTTCTTGGAATGTGGCTTTCATCCATACATGCAAGCCTGGGGATTTGCGGTCAATAATCCCTATTACGCTGTGACAGATGAACGTGGAAATTTCACACTCCCCGACATTCCTGAAGGCGTGTATACATTAATGGCCTGGCACCCGGGTATGGCAGGATTTTTGGATATGAAAGTGGTCGTCATTGGCAAGGAAACCATGAAAGTTCGAATGGAATTTCCCGAACCGCGAGACCGACGGATGGCTCACAATACCATGTCGCCGACCTATCGATTCGGCACCCGTGCATTAGAGCGAGAAGGGGCCGTCATTGACATTCAAGTGACTCACGAAAACCAAAGCCATCAGGGCAAGCACTGAGTGACTTGCAAATACCAAGGCCCTAACACCTCATGATATCCGTAGTGGCTTTGAGAAAGGGACTCATCGTACATGCATGAGAGCATGGCCTATTATTCTTCACCCGACATCACCATTGCTGCGCCCAGACAACACGTCTGAATCGGTCACTTTCACATATGACTTTTCTTCAAGATCCTCAATTCCTCTGGTGGATTCTCGCGAGCGCCATATTCGGTGGACTCTGCGCCTGGGCATTGAGTGCCCTCCTTCATCGAAGCCGAAAGTTGGAAGCTCTTCAGACTGTCAAAACCCAATTGACCACACAGACCGTCCAATTGGAAAACGCTCACAATCAGTTAGCACGTCTGCATCAAGAATATGACGATCTTCAAAGAGAGTTTCGTCTTATGGAAATTGCAAAAGTATCGACAGAAACACAATTAGCAGATACCCAACACCATTTTGACTCTCAACGGGTTATGTTCGATGAGGCGAAACTCACGCTGTCCGACACATTTCGCTCACTAGCCTCGGAAGCGTTGGCCGGGAATAATCAGGGCTTTCTGGCCTTGGCTGAAGAAAAATTCAAGGCGCTGAAGGACGAAACGGCTATCGAAATGGACCATCGGCATACGTCGTTGGAAGCCTTAGTGAAGCCGCTCACTGAATCCCTTCGTGCCTATCAACAAGAGACGACAGCTCTGGAAGAGAAACGGCTTCGTGAATTCAGCACGGTGGGCGAACAATTAAAACATGTGGCATCCGCTCAGTCCTCACTCCAATCCGAAACGTCGAAACTGGTCAATGCGTTACGATCTCCTCACGTGCGCGGTCGGTGGGGTGAAATCACCCTGCGCAAAACAGCAGAATTAGCTGGAATGTCAGCCTATTGCGATTTCCATGAACAGCAAAGCGTTGCCACAGACACAGGGCACCTTCGTCCAGACATGATTGTCAAACTCCCTGCCGGACGCGAGGTGATTGTCGATTCAAAAGTGCCGCTCATCGGATTTCTCGAAAGCTTGGAAGCCCATACGGATGAATCCCGTGAATTGGCATTACAACGCCATGCAAGGCATGTCAAAGCCCATATCCGCCAACTAGCATCTAAAGACTATTGGGATCAATTTTCTGCAGCTCCCGAATTCGTCGTCTTGTTCATTCCCAATGATTCTTTTTTGGCAGCCGCAGCAGAACAGGACCCTTCCCTGATTGAATCTGCGTTAGCACAGAAAGTCATCATCGCCACACCTAGCACGTTCATTGCGTTATTACGCGCCATTGCCTATGGATGGCGACAAGAACAGATGACAGAGAGTGCGCAACGCATTAGCCAATTAGGGCAAGAATTGGCTGAACGAATGGGCACCATGATTGAGCATTTTTCTAAAGTTGGCCAGACATTAGGCCGCGCAGTCGAATCATACAATGCGACGGTGGCATCACTAGAAAACCGTATCTTGCCATCCGCGAGAAAATTCGAACAACTCGGGGTTCATGCACGAAAAGGGATACCGGATTTACACCCGGTTGAACAGAGCCCTCGAACGCCATCCAAGCTTCCGCCTACAATTGAAGATCTTCCTCCTCAACTCTAAATCAACCTGCTATTGAACATGGCTGGTCATTCTCAAGAAATCCTGGCCTCTCAACAATGCTTCTTTTCTATTTCTGAACCTCTGAGTGCGTATAAGCCTTGACCATTTCAAGAATTGCGTTATTCTTTAACCAAACGTTGAGAACTCAGCACAGACTCCTTTCAAACACCGCTTAGGATGAAGGAGGAAGACTCTCATGATCGCCATTTCCACAAAACCGACAGGGTATTCGTCAACTCTATTCAACTTCTATCAGGCTGTTTGGAGACATGTCCGTCATGTGGCCTTCTCATGCTCCATTGTCATGTGGGTTTTATCCAGTTCCGTGGCGACAGTGTTCTCAGTGACAACGGTCGAAGCATCCTCACATCATGTGAAGGTGCTAGAAATCCCCCTCGCAGCTGAGGGCATCCCCAAGACTTTGAGATTCCCCCTCTATGAACAGCAGTCAATTCAGTATTTTAGCGCTGGCCTTGGGAAGGAAGAACGGAGCCTCACCTACCCTCCTTATCCACTTAAACTGATCTTTGTACGTGGAGAACGAGCGTTCTTAGCAGGTGTGTCCATTCATCTCATGAATGAAGATGGAACCCTGCGACTCAAGATACCCGGAGAAGATGTAGAAGGGCCATGGCTGTTTATCAAGATCCCAACGGGTACGTATGTGGTGAGTGGAACAGATTCCAATGGCACGTCCATCAAAAAAACTATCACTGTCCAGACCGACACAACGACAGTCGTTCACTTCCGTTTTCCGTAATTGTTTGCGAGCCCTCAACCTTTCTCATTGCGATAGAGGACATGTACGTCACGTTCAAAAAATATTGTCAGTCTGCGGAAGCCTAGACCCTTCATTGGATCTTGATACATAAAATTAAATACTTAAGGTAGTATATCTACTCTCATGTTATCTTACCGTCGTTTATTCATGATTCCTATTGATTTCGTCACATTATTGTAAGTTCTTACTAAGAACTATCTTTATTTATGAGGATTTTTTAATATTTCCTTAATCTTGACTTAAGAACAAAAAGTTATATCTAGAAGATACTGGTCATACACTTTTTTGGATTTTGAAATTTTAGGAGAACAACATGGGACATTACGGCATACAAAAAAAATCAACTGGTGGGCGTGGAACGACGAAGCGACCACTCAAATCTGAGCCGATTCCCACAATTCAAGACGCAACACCTGTGAAATTGGAAAATGCTGCAATGTCTGATGCCTGCACACGATGCGGAGGTTTATTGGTTTCTCATTGGTGTATGAATATTAATTATGATGCAGGTGGGATGGAAATTCTGACAAAACGATGCCTGCAATGTGGTGAAGTCATTGACCCGGTTATTTTAGAAAATCGTTTACATCCGGAACGCGAGGCCATGAAGAAAAAAACGCGTCCGTTGTTATCAAGACCCTTGGCTTCATCCAGAAGCAAAGGCGCGGGCTTTAGTTGTAGCCCCGTCGCGTAATCTACCAACACTCACCCCGTTGTTAGACATCTTTTGGACCACCCACAAGGAGGAGCCGGAATATACACCCTGAGGATACACAGACTGTTCATTTCTCTAGTCTATCCTCCCCAGGATAATCTCAGGCCGTAATCTCCCCTCTTTCTTGTGGGTCTCTTTTTGTCGGCTTGTTTGCCTGTTCCCTCATCCCCCGTTACGTGGTTCCCCGCTCGATGCTTTTATATCACGAAACATTGTAAGGCCCACTTGTGCCCAAAGAGCCACGTGAATCAGCCAATAGTAGGATTTCACCAGGATGACGAAAATGATTGGGTGGCCGATCTACGTTGCGGACATGGCCAACATGTCCGACATAATCCTCCCCTCAGCGTCCGCCCATGGGTTCTCACAGCAGAAGGAAGACAATTGTTTCTAGGGACACCCTTAGAATGCAAAAAATGTGAAGAAAATTAGAGTCCCATTATTCATGGCTTCCGCCTGTTGAGCCCTGCCAACAAGTTTCTGCATAGGAACCTGTCGGACTCAGGAAGAATCAGCTGCAAAAGTGTCTAAGCGGTCTATATTTCGCCGATTTCTTGGCCAATAGTGCCACTATGGGCCGGCGTAATCGTCAAAATCTGTCCTCGCTCAGCCACTTGTTCGCTTTCGATTCCCTAAGCCCGACAGACTCCTCGTAGCGTTCACACACCACTCACAAATCTGTTTCAGCCGAACAACGTCATGTTGGTCTCGATGACACAACGCATCATTCGGATTTGCTATCCTTAGCACGTCGTCACTATGAAATACGTTGCAAACCCAACCAATCCCTTTCTCTCCGAAATACGCGAACTCCTTGAGCCAGCGCCTACGATTACACCAGAGGTATTTGAGGAAACATCGAAAACAATTCTTAGTCGTAATGACAGCCCTGACTTACCTTTTCGATGGAGCCTCAATCCCTACAGAGGCTGTTTTCATGCATGTGCGTATTGTTATGCACGTCCATCCCACGAATATTGGGGATTTGGAGCTGGAACAGACTTCGAATCGAAATTGGTAGTCAAAACCAATGCTGCGGCAAAACTACAAGAAACCTTTCACAAGCCCTCGTGGACCGGGGAGCTCATTGTGTTTTCCGGAAATACCGATCCCTATCAACCACTCGAAGCTGAATACACACTTACACGGGCTTGTCTGAAAACCTGCGTCACATATAGAAATCCAGTTGGAATTATTTCCAAGTCAGCTCTCCTCACACGAGATATCGATGTGTTTCAGGAACTTCGGGATACAGCCTGGATACGAGTCTTTTTCAGCATCCCATTTGCCTCTGATGAAATGGCCAGAAAAGTTGAGCCCCAAGCCCCGTCCATATCTAAACGATTTGCCACCATGGAGCGTTGGCCAAAGCCGGGATTCCTACAGCCATCTCCATCGCTCCTATCATTCCGGGTCTCAATGAGCAGGACATTCCGAATATCTTATCACGGGCACGAGACGCAGGTGCTCAGGATGCCACGTTCATCCTCCTCCGTCTCAACGATAATGTGAAAAAGGTGTTTGAGGAGCGCATGACATATCATTTTCCTGATCGTATTCAGAAAATCATGTCTCAACTCACAGCAATGCGAGGTGGATCTGTTGGAGAACAGATCTTCTTCAAACGCCATCACGGCCAAGGCACAACATGGAACGTCATTTCACGTCATTTCTCAACTCTTTGAGCAGACCTATAGAAAACTTGGCTTTCCGACTGTCTCTGAGATTCCTATCCCGGCAACCTTCAACAGACCAGGCCCAACACAACTGACGTTGTTTTAATCGGCCAACAACCGTTTGGCAAGCTCCTCACCCCTCCAGTACAATCATCCACCAGCTTGCTATCACCTAAATTGAGCAATTGTGTATGGCGATCTGCACCGATCCCTTGCGCGCCAGCGGTTGTGAAAAGCCTCGCCAGACCAAACCGGTTTGCCTGCGTTTTTCAAAACCCCTGTCATCACAAGGCCTTGGCACACCTCATCCATAAGAATTACTCAACTGAGGTGTCATCTTCACTCACTGTTCAGAGAAAATGGATATTTGAAACTCATGATTCGAAGCACAACCGCGAGGATAAAGCGTCTATCTTACATTGCTATCGTATTCTTCTGCCTGACGTTCTCTGGCTGTTCAGAGCCCAAAGAACCATGGGATCTTCATACTGATCAAGGCATAAGCCTCATGGAGCAGGGAAAATTTCCTGAAGCAGAAAAAGAACTCAACAGCGCGCGTACAGTCGCCGAACAATTTGGCGATCACGACCCTCGTCTCATTCAATCTCTGACCAATCTGGCGATTCTGGCCAATGCCAAGGGCGAACCTGAACAGGCGGAAACCTTACTCCAAGAAACCGTAGCTATCTATGAACAATCGCCTAGTCCTGAAACAGCTGGTTTGGCTGTCAGCCTCAGTAATCTCGGAGCATTGAATGTCACCCAAGACAAATTCGACCAGGCTCAGCAGTATTTCGAGCGAGCATTAACTATTCGTGAAAAAGTTCAAGGAACTGATGACCCGGAAACAATTCGCGATGTCGAAAATTTGGCTGGTCTATTTGTCAGACAAGAGAAATATGATAAAGCTGAACCCTACTTACAACGAGTCCTTGAAAGTTCTGAAAAGGCAAATGAGCCTGAATCTCCGAAACTCGTGGAACCTCTCAATAATCTCGCCCTCCTCTTTCGGGCCCAGGAGAAATACGACCAAGCCGAAACATTATTGCTACGTGCCCTGACAATAAAAGAAAAGCAACTCGGCCCATCTAATCCGAATCTACTCGGCAGCTTAAATAATTTATCCCTTCTGTATAGCTCAGCCAAACAACTCGATAAGGTGACACCGCTGTTAGAACGCATGGTGACGATTGCCGAAGAAGCATATGGAAAAGAACATCCACGAGTGGCGATCACACTGAACCAACTTGCAGAAATTCATCGCCTGCACAATCAACCAGAGCAAGCGATCCCCCTCATTCGACGGGCCATCACCATCATCGAAAAAGCTGAAGGACCTGAACATTCCGGACTCACAGGACCAATTAATAACTTAGCGGTTCTCTATTTGAAGACAGAGCAATTTGAAAAAGCTGAGCCCTTATTTCAGCGCGCCATTTCCCTCACGGAAGAAACCATGGGCAAAACCCATTTCCGAGTTGAACGGGCACTCAGGAACTATGCACAACTCCTACGAAAAATGGGGCGCACAGAAGAAGCCCTCGCACAAGAATCCCGAGCAGATGACATTCGAGAAAAATCCATGCCAAGCCCTTCTACAGAAGACGCGAAAAGCGAAAAGTAGGAAGTCCCCCAGAAAAATAGTCGGTAGAAAGTAGCCAGCGAAAACTGCTCTTCTCACTTCTACCTTTCATCATTTCTATCTTCTCTCTTTTCACAACCCCATTGACACTTTTTGGTAAATTCCTTATGGTTCGCCATGTTTTTATGGTAATAGGGAAAAACAAAGGAACATTCCACAATTTTCATAGGCAAACCATGACACATCAACACACATCACCTACGTTTATGAAACTTACAGTCTTTTTTAGCAGCATGCTTCTCTTGGGGCTGACTCAAGGATGTGTGGATCTCAGAGCCATTCAAGATTTCGCAAACATTTCAGCGGAATCAGCCGAGTACACCTCCCTTATTGAAAACTATGTAGACTTCCCTCAGCGTCAAAAACGCTATCAACCTGCTAATCAACATGCTCGATTAGATGCCATGTCCCAGGAGCGCATGACGCGAAAAACAGCGCTTCTTCTTCGGCATGAAATTATTGAAGAATACATGGAAGCTCTTGGGCAATTGGCAGCTGATGAAATAGTGGACACATCAAAAGAAATAGCCCAACTCACGACGACTTTAGAGAGCCAAGTCGGCACGAACTCTGCCGAAACCAAAGCCTTTGGCAAAATTGCTGGGATTCTGACGAAGGCCATCAGTGATGGCTGGCGAAAACGTCAGCTTCAGAAATTGATTGGGCAGTCCAATGATCCTTTACAGACCATTTTGAAAAGCCTCAAACAAATCGAAGCCAATGGATTTGCAGGCGACGACCAAAATGAACAATTGGCCATTCACACGTACTACCGGACAAAAATCGCGCAATCCAATGACCCGGCCGGCATCGCAGCACTGATGGAATGGAAAGAGCTGCGAGTAAGCGCGTTAGCTGATCACACCAAAACGATTCAAACCTATGCCGCTCTGATTGATAAAATTTCAGAAGGCCACCAAAAGCTTTATGATGAACGAAAGGATTTAGCGAAGGCCGAATTGGTGAAACAGATTACGCAGTCTGTCAAAGAATTGAAAGACTTACTCAAGACCATCAAAAAAATATAACGCGAGGCTTTTCCATGGCACTGACTGCACAAGAAGCGTTTGACCTTTCGAAACAATTCCGAGACTTTGCTATCACAGTTGGCAACCATCGATTTGCCAATTGGCAGACGTTAACATCCCTACAACGGCGCGATCTCGAAGATGAAGAATGGTCCTTAATCAATGCCTCGTCCGATATGATCACCAAAGCGGTGGGATTGGCTCTGGACGAATCAAAGAGCAGTATTAGACTCATTAAAAAATCCGTCAGAAAAGCGAAGAGATCAGTCAAGAAACTCAAGAAAGTGAGTCAGATCATCGCGATTGCAGCTGCAACGGTTGGCCTCGGAGCCGCGATTGTCTCCAAAGATCCCGGCGCTATCGCCAAAAATGCCAAGCTCGTACTGACTGCCGCGGAAATCTTACCAGCCTAAATTCAACAACCCTCTATTCTTCCAATATGGAGCATTGACTCAATCATAGCGTGCACCTGTTCGCGTAAACCTACAAGCAACAGTTGCGCCTGAAAAAACTGTACTATCAATTGATAGTGCCTAGGGAATGTATAAATTGTGTGGTCACCTTGTGAGTGATGAGTCAATTTTTACATTTCCTAGGTGCGGCAAGGGGTTGTGCAGATTTTCGTGATCCAATTGCCGTTTTTAGGTTCAACAACAACAAGGAGAAAAGCAACCAACCATGGCGAAATTAATTGAACAACCTACGAGAATTGAAGCTGCAGGGAATAAACCTAAATTGATCGACGAGTTTTTTGGACAGGTGAATTCCGGCACTGGTGAAATCAGCATCGCACGCATGCAAAGCCCTTCTGGATGGGTTGAGCCAGGACAAACTCCAGCGTTTGATGAATATACAATCGTGCTTCGCGGAATGCTTAAAGTGGAAACCAAGGATGACACATTAGAGGTGAATGCGGGCCAAGGCGTACTTACCTCAAAGGGAGAATGGATTCGCTACAGCACCCCGGGCCCAGACGGGGCTGAATATATTGCAGTCTGCCTCCCGGCGTTTTCACCTGATACGGTTCACCGGGATTAATCACAATGGGAATGTTGAAAACAGAACCACCTTTCAGTGTGGGACAGACGATACGTTCCCAGCCTTCACCGGGCCTCCTTTGCCGAAGTAGCTACAATGGCTGAAAGCAGCTTCGCGGAGGCAAGAAGGCCTTTCCTTCAACTCCGCTCAGGACTGGACCGACCCTTCGGAAAGACTCCGGGCATGCTTTGTTGAATATTCCCATGACTGTTGCAGTTACATGCTCTTCGAGCATGTATGGGCTATGGGAGTGATAATGCTCAACAGGCCTATTAGACATATCTCTGCCATTGAAGTGAAATATTCAATAGCCTCATACTCTTCAATAGCTATCTGATTTACGAAAATGCAGAACAGTAAAATCAGGAACTGAAAATGGCGATAGAGAGAAATCGTATGGTTTCACGATTTGGGTCGAAGGATCAGATTTCCTGCTTGTTGATCAATATGCCAATAAAAGCCATTCAAGAAACTCATGCCCAGTAATCCACCTCGGCCATCCTCTCCAAAGTTTTCCATGACAACGACATGCACATTCCTCTGTTCGGCCTCTCCAAGGCGGATTGATTCAACCTGACCCACCCAGGCCTCACTAAGCCCATTGGCGGTACTCATCATAATTTTTCCTTGTCGTGGAATCGGCGACAGTCCAATGTCAAACGCAACCTGCGAAGACAAGGTTATTCCGGAGGCACCCGTATCGACAATCATCTTCACTTCGTGGAGATCATTTATTTCGACATCCACCACCCAAACCCCCTCCCATTTCAAAGGCACGATAATTTCGTCGTCTATCGTTGACCCATGTGCCTTGGAGACAGTCTGGGGCGTGGCCACGGCTGCTACAATTTTTTGAAGCTTAACCTGAGAATCCTTTGGGACGGCTTGAAGAAGAAAATGGCCAGCCAACATCATCACAACAAAAAAAACAGCATACCGCACGATGGGATACCCCATTCATGATCTCCTAGGGTTGGCGTTATCAATCAAATTCGAACTCTCTGTTCGTCGGCTTTTTTCAGGAATTCCTTGATTTTCCTTTTGTGCGCATTCATGATTCCAAGAGATAAGGCCCTCACATTTCTTATCCAATCACTCAAAACGGATTAAATGGATAGGATGTTTCTCACCTTTTTGCTCATTTTTTTCTATTTATGCTAAATGCCAATATAATGCTGCCAAAATCAACCATGCATTTTTTACTTTCCACCAGGAAATGGTAGTTGAGCGAGAAAAAGCTCTGTACGGTATTGACGTGCTCCAGAAATTCACCAAACTCATGGGTACTTTTGGCGTGAAAAGAGATTTTCGAATTTCTTAGGTGCGTGAAGAGCGAACGCAGTCTTTCATGATCCAGCTGCGTTTTCTAGGCTTAAAGAATCTCTGAGCACATTCATTCATTGAGGGACAGAACGAGTCTAGGTAGAAAATTTGGCCTTAACTAACCTGAGCCTACACCAGGACGGTCTGAAACAACATAAGGCGCGATTAATCGAGAAACCCACAAGAATTGAAGCAGCGGGAAACAAGCCCAAGCTGATCGATGAGTTTTTTCGGACAGGTGAATCCTGGCAATGCTGGAATCAGCATCGCAGGGATGCAAAGTCCTTCCGGCTGGGTCAAACCAGGACAGACGCCGGCATTCGATGAATATACGATCGTGCTTCGCGGAATGCTTAAAGTGGAAACCAAGGATGACACATGAGAAGTGAATGCGGGCCAGGCGTACTTACCTCAAAGGAGAATGGATTCGCTACAGCACCCCAGGCCCAGACGGGGCTGAATATATTGCAGTCTGCCTCCCAGCTTTTTCGCCTAACACGGTTCACCGGGATTAATCATGATCCAAACGAAAAGAATGGAAAATAGCATGAAAAAGGCAATGCAATTTATTGTCAGAAATTACAGGTGAGCAGCTGACTCTTAATCAGCGAGCCACAGGTTCGCCCCCTGTACGGCGTACCATATCCTAACTGTTTGGTAGACGCCCACGGGCTTACGCCACGTGGTCCTCCACGCTAACTTTGATAGTACATGACTTATTTTAGAGGCCCTCTCATCGTTCCTACGACGTGAATCCCTCAAGCCGTAACTAGACCTCAAATAAGTGTGATTGAATTTCGTGCCTCACACGAAAAAACCGGAAACACCTTCCAGGATTGGCTCTAATGCGTTTGAACGAACAGAT
>QIMB01000476.1 GCA_003233615.1 Nitrospirota bacterium | reverse complement strand
TTCCCATTTCGTATACCACTTTCAGACAATCTTGAGCCAACCTTCATTCGCACTATCCTCAATTTCGGTCTTGCAACGCCTGCGGTGTTGCTCTTTCAGGTCGCCCAAATCTGTCAAAAATTTGGATGAGAAAATTTTGAAGACATTGTTTTGTGAAACTCTAAGTGGTGAAGATCAATCGAAGAAGACAATGAAAGAATAGAGTATTTTACTATGACCAGCAATGGCCTTGAGACTGTTGGACAGGAATTCTGAGTAGTCCTATGATGTTTCGCTCAAAATCCGCAAACGCTAGAGAAATGTCTTTGCCATAGTGATTTACAAGATGGACGGTTTCCTGTTGCAATGCTTGTGTTTCCTTCGTTTCTCGATGCCCGTCTCTTAGTTCTTCTACAACGTCCTCTATACTGAAAGAAATGTGGTTATGATAATGGCTGTATGTCTTGTATAGACAGAGAGAGTATTGGATAATACAGGTATTGCCTATGCGTATTGACTCCTCAGCACCATTTTCGTTTCCGATGTCTCGTCGTGGAATTTTAACACTTGGTGGGCTTGCCACAATGGGTTTAGCTCTTCCGGGCTGTGATTTAGGATCGATGTGGGCGGTGCCGCCACGAGAGACGGTGTATTTTACGCCGAATGATACATTCTACCGCGTAAATTACAATGAGGGATCATATAATTTCACGCGAGATTTGGATGTCGAGCAATGGCAAATGGTGGTGAAGGGCGTTGTGAAAGACCGCGTGGTCATGAAATGGCGGGATTTGTTAAACCGCGAGTCCTTTGATCAGGCGGTGACACTGATGTGTATTGATACACTTCCCGGTGGTAGTAGCCTAGGCACGGCGATGTGGCGGGGTATTTCGCTTAAAAAACTTCTGATAGATGTTGGCGCTGATGAAGAATTGGCGCGAGATGTGATTTTTCGTGCTGCGGATGGCTATCACGATAGTATTCCATTTGCCCGAGCCATGGAAGATGACGTGATGTTGGCCTATTTGATGAATGGGGAAAAACTGCCGAAAGAGCATGGCTTCCCGGTTCGCCTGATCGTCCCTGGTCTGTATGGTATTAAGAATGTGAAATGGATAACAGAAATCGAAGTGTATAATGGGGACTATAAAGGTTATTGGCAACAAAAAGGCTGGACGGATGATGGCACCATCCATGTTTTTTCACGAATTGATAGCCCGGGACATTATCAATCCTTGCAGGGTCAGGCTCAACGCTTGCGGGGCATTGCTTTTGGTGGACCGGAAAGCATTCGAGAGGTCCAACTGAGTTTTGATCGAGAAAAGACATGGGTGTCAGCTGAATTGGAAACACCACTGTCCCCGTATACGTGGGTCATTTGGAATTATGATTGGGCGGCCCCGAAGGCTGGGAAACATATGGTCTTTGTGCGTGCGATTGATGCTCAAGGGAAAGTGCAGACTTCCGAAATGACTCGTCCACAACCATCGGGAGCGACAGGGCTCCATTCCATTGTTGTGTTAGATGTGGTGACTGTCTAAGGAGTGGCTGGCTTTTTAGCGGTGGTACGAATAGAGAGTTCTTGCAGTTGCTCTGGAGCAACCGAAGAAGGCGCGTGGGTCAAAAGACATTGCGCCTTTTGTGTTTTTGGAAAGGGAATGGTATCCCGGATAGATTCAGTTTGTCCCAACAGCATGATCAATCGGTCTAATCCCAGGGCTATACCTCCATGAGGCGGCGCTCCTGATTCCAACGCGTCTAGTAGAAAACCGAATTTTTCGCGTGCTTCTTCTTTCGAAATCTTGAGCAAGTCAAAGACTTTTTCCTGCATGCGGGGCGAATGTATGCGGATGCTTCCTCCCCCCAATTCAAATCCATTGAGGACAACATCATAGGCCAAAGTTTTGGCCTGCAAGGGTTCGCTCTCTAAAAGGTCTTCATCCTCAGGATGGGGTGCGGTAAAGGGATGATGCAGGGCCACATGCCGTTGACTGGCTTCGTCATATTCAAACATTGGAAAATCTATGACCCAGAGCGGTTCCCAGCGAGTCTGATCAATAAGCGCTAATTCTTCGCCAAGCAAGAGACGGAGACGTCCGAGAACTTGATGCACAATCGTGGCCTTGTCTGCCACAAAAAGGAGAAGGTCGCCAGGATTGGCCGCAGGTAATGCGGTTCGTAAATCTTGACCATTGAAAAATTTTGCGATAGATGAATCTAATTCTCCATCTTCAGTCATTTTAATCCAGGCTAATCCTTTTGCTCCGAATTCTCTGGCGGTATCGATTAAATTGTCAATTCGGTTTCTGGTAAATGCTGTACCCTTGGGGACGACGAGCGCCTTGACCATGCCGCCATCCTCAACCGCACGACGAAAGACTTGAAAATCACAGGTTTTGGCGAATGCAGAAAGGTCGTGCAATGGCAGGTCAAACCGCAAGTCAGGTTTGTCGGTTCCATAGCGAGCCATGGATTCCTCAAACGTGAGCTGGGGAAAGGGGTGAGGGAGATCAATCTGTTTGGTTTCTTTGAAAATTAATCGAATGAGATGTTCAATCAGGCTCATGATGTCTTCACGATCCACAAATGACATTTCGAGATCGATTTGCGTGAATTCTGGCTGGCGATCTAATCGAAGGTCTTCATCACGAAAACATCGAGCAATCTGAAAGTAGCGATCCAGGCCACCAATCATCAAGATTTGTTTAAAGAGTTGGGGGGATTGGGGGAGAGCGAAAAATTCTCCTGGATTCACTCGACTTGGTACCAAATAATCGCGTGCGCCTTCAGGTGTGCTTTTGGTCAAAATCGGTGTTTCGATTTCAAGAAATTGCTGGTCATGGAAATATTGGCGTGTAAGATAGGCTACTTGACTGCGAAGTTGTAGGAGCTCCTGCATTTTCGGACGACGAAGATCCAGATAGCGATGTTCGAGACGCAGTGATTCGGAGGCATGCACATCATCTTCGACCGAAAAGGGGAGGGGCTTCGCTTCGTTATACAGATCTAGTGCATCGGCTTGAATTTCGATGTGGCCTGTTGGAAGATGGGTATTTTCTGATCCTTCAGGACGCACAGACACTTTTCCAGTGATGGCAATGACGTATTCATTTCTTAAGCGGTCAGCGACGGTATGCAGTTGGGCGTTGTCTTCAGAATCAAACACTATTTGGGTGAGCCCATAACGATCGCGAATATCAATAAAGATGACACCCCCATGGTCTCGTCGACTTGCGACCCACCCAGCCAAGGTTACGGTATTCCCAACATGAGTCAGTGCGAGTTCTCCGCAATTATGTGAACGTTTCACTGAGAAGCCTCACATGTTTTCTTATGAACGTTATCTCCACAATTCTTGACCATGGGGTGCATGTAATCTCCGTTAAAAAGGCAGGAATTATTTTTTTGATTGTGATTTGCGCGGTCTACTTGAGCTACGTGGGCTACTTGAATTTCGCGGCCTACTTGAGCTAGGTGAGCTACTTGAATTTCGCGGTCTACTTGAGCTAGGTGAGCTACTTGAATTTCGCGGTCTACTTGAGCTAGGTGAGCTACTTGAGTTTCGCGGTCTACTTGAGCTACGTGAGCTACGTGAGCTACTTGAGTTTCGTGGGTTACTTGAGCTGCGTGGGCTACCTGAGCTGCGTGGGTTACTTGAACTGCGTGGGTTACTTGAACTGCGTGGGTTACTTAAACTACGTGGGCTACTCGAGCTTCGTGGGTTACTGAAGCTACGTGGGCTATTTGAACTACGCGGGCTTCGCTGGGTACTCGGAGTTTCCCGTGGTAGTTTCGGTCTACGTTTTCTCTTGATTGGTGTTGTGGCAGGAGTTGCCTCTGCCAATGCTACGAGGCTTCGAAGGTCATTGGCTTCTTTATCTGTGAGATATCGTGTTTTCCCAGGAAGGAGTTGCCCTAGATGTAAGGGGCCGAATTGAATCCGTTTGAGTCGAATGACGTGATGCCCGACATGTTCAAACATGCGCTTGACTTGATGCTTGCGTCCTTCGTGAATGGTGATTTCAATCCAGGAATTCGCACGAGCTTTTCCTGCTTTTTTTATTTTCGCAGGGGATGTCATGCCATCATCGAGCCTTACGCCATGCCGAAGTTGTTGAACCTCGTCCTCTTCCAAGACCCCTTTGATTTTGACCAGATAGGTTTTGGGAACGTGATGGATGGGGTGGAGACAGGCTTGAGCGACATCTCCGTTATTCGTGAGGAGCAAAAGGCCTTCACTGTCATAATCCAATCGTCCTACAGGAAATAACCGCAACGAGGGTTTTGGTATGAGGCGTTCAATGGTTGGACGATCATCCGGATCATATAAGGTGCAGAGAAACCCAACTGGTTTATTGAGCATGACAAACATATCAGGCTGCTTGGCCTTCAAATGCCGTCCATTCACTTTTACATGATCTTTCACGGGATCAACTTTTGTTCCGAGGGTCATGACTGTTTCACCGTTTACGGTGACGAGACCATGTCGAATAAAGTCTTCGGCTTTCCTTCTAGACGACATGCCTGAACCAGCAATAAGTTTTTGTAGGCGCACCATTTTGGTATCGGCAACCATCATTATTCCCACTCAATCGTTGCGGGTGGTTTTGAGCTAATATCATAGACCACTCGATTGATTCCCTGTACTTCATTGATAATTCTGTTCGATATTTTTGCTAACACGGAGTGAGGGATTTCTGCCCAGTCAGCCGTCATTCCATCGGTGCTGGTAATAGCGCGAATGGCAACCACAAATTCATAGGTGCGTTGATCGCCCATCACGCCTACGGTTTGTATTGGCAACAAGACGGCAAAGAATTGCCAAATGCTTCGAGATAACCCAGCATGTTCAATTTCTTCTCGCACAATAGCATCTGCATTTCGAAGGATCGTTAAACGTTCCGATGTAATGGAGCCTAATATCCGAATGGCCAAGCCAGGGCCGGGAAATGGTTGCCGCCAGATGATATGTTCAGGCAATCCAAGCTCTAACCCTAATTGCCGGACTTCGTCTTTGAATAATTCTCGAAAGGGTTCAATCAGTTTGAATTTCATCCGTTTGGGAAGCCCACCGACATTATGGTGCGTTTTAATTGTCGCCGATGGTCCGTTGACGCTCAGGCTTTCGATGACATCAGGGTATAAGGTGCCTTGGACCAGAAAATTCACGGTGCCTAAAAAGGCGGCTTCATATTCAAACACCTTAATGAAATGCCGTCCGATAATTTTACGTTTGCGCTCTGGATTCGTCGTGCGTCCGAGTGCAGTAATGAATGTTGAGCTGTGATCGGCAATCCGAACCGGCATGTGGTAGGCCGAATCAAATGTCGTCTGTAGTTGGGCCACTTCGTCTTTGCGCATAAGTCCGTTATCGATGAACAGGCAAGTTAATTGACTACCTATAGCGCGGTGGACGAGAACGGCAGCCACGGCCGAATCGACGCCACCGCTGAGTGCGCAGATGACTTTGTCTTTGCCGACCGTGTGTCGAATGTCCGCAATAGCCTGGTCAATGAAGGAACCCATGGTCCAGGTCGGCTTACATTGACAGATGTGACAGGCAAAGTTTTTCAGAATGGTTGAGCCATGCTGAGTATGGCTTACTTCAGGGTGGAATTGAATGCCATACACGTGTTCAGTGCTTTTTGATTTCCTCATGGCTGCGATTGGAGCATGAGGGGTATGACCAATTTCCTGAAATCCTGCAGGAAGTTTTTCGACAGAGTCTCCATGTGACATCCATACAGGAAAACTCTTCTTGGTTTTAATTCCCTTAAATAAGTCTTGGGTGTCATTGATGAGAAGATCTGCTCGGCCAAATTCTCGCTTAGGAGTGGGTTTGACGGTTCCGCCATAGTGATGGGCGATGAGCTGCATCCCATAGCAAATTCCTAAAATAGGAATGCCCAGTTTAAAAATTTTGTTGTTGAGCTTAGGGGCATGAGTCTGGGTAATACTCGCTGGTCCCCCAGAGAGTATGAGGCCTTTAGGATGATGCGTCAGGATGTCTTGAAGTGAGGATTCAGCCGGGAGAATGACCGAAAACACATGAAGTTCTCGAATCCGTCGTGCGATGAGTTGCGTGTATTGCGATCCAAAGTCCAGGATGACAATGGTATCGTGGTCGGAGTGCATAGGTGTACAGCAGGTACATAAGATCTGAGTTCCCAAGTGAGAACAGAGTCTTAGTCAGCCCGATAATTCGGGGCCTCCTTCGTAATAATGACATCATGGACATGCGCTTCGCGAAGGCCAGCAGAGGTGAGTTGCAGGAACCGGGCTTCGCGCTGTAATTCGAGAATGGTGTGGCAACCGCAATAACCCATGCCGGATTTGAGTCCCCCAACCAGTTGATAGATCAGTACTGACAATTTCCCTTTGTATGGAACACGGGCTTCGATGCCTTCTGGTACAAGTTTTGATGTCTCACGACCTTCTTGCCCATAGCGGTCTTTTCCTCCGCGCTCCATTGCGCCCAGTGAGCCCATGCCTCGATATTCTTTGTAGGTGCGGCCTTGATATAAGACTGTTTCGCCAGGAGATTCTTCGGTGCCGGCAAACAGTGATCCGATCATAATCGATGAGGCTCCTGCAGCTAAGGCCTTTGTGATATCGCCAGAATACTTGATGCCCCCATCAGCGATCAGAGGGACTCCATGTTGTTTTGCTGCGCTTGCACAATCGGCTATGGCCGTGAGCTGCGGAACGCCGGCCCCTGAGACAATTCGAGTGGTGCAGATAGACCCGGGACCAACACCAACTTTCACAGCGTCAGCTCCGGCATCAATGAGGTCTTGGGTCGCTTCAGCGGTAGCAACATTGCCAGCGATCAATTCTAGACTTGGATACTGAGCTTTAATGGCTTTGACCTTGTCCATGACACTCTGAGAATGACCATGGGCTGTATCAACCACCAGTACATCAATGCCGGCTTTCGTGAGTCTTTCTAAGCGATCGTCCACATCAGGTCCGGTTCCTACTGCGGCGCCCACGCGTAACCGTCCGTGGCCATCTTTGCAGGCAAAGGGGTATTGAATCTTTTTTTGGATGTCTTTGATCGTGATGAGGCCTTTGAGTTCAAAGTGCTTGTTGACCACGAGCAATTTTTCGATCCGATGTTCGTGAAGAATCGTTTGGGCCTTTTCTAGGCTGGTGCCCTCAGGAGCCGTGACAAGTTTATCTTTCGTCATAGCCTGCTTGACCTTCAGATCCATCCTGTTTTCAAAGCGGAGATCACGGTTGGTTAATATCCCGACGAGTTTGTTGCCTTGCGTGACGGGGATTCCGGATATCCGATAGGTTGCCATGAGATGATGGGCATCGCGAATCGTGTGGTCCGGTGAGATGGTAATTGGATCCAGGATCATCCCACTTTCCGACTTCTTGACCTTGTCGACTTCTGCCGCTTGGCTATCGGGAGGAAGTGCTCGGTGAATAATCCCAATGCCGCCTTCACGGGCTAACGCAATGGCCAGGCGTCCTTCAGTGACCGTATCCATGGCCGCACTTAAGATGGGGATATTGATGCGAATATTTCTGGTGAGTTGGGTGGTTGTTTGAACATCGGAGGGAATAATATGTGAGCGGCGTGGTATAAGCACCACGTCATCAAAGGTCAGCCCGACTCGTAATTGTTGATCCCACATGATTGAATGCCTATAGGTTCGGTCGCAAGAATGGTTGAACTGAGATTAGGTTTGAGTCAGGTGACTTGTGAAATGGACATCATCATAAAATTCTTCAAGAATGCCGTTAATGAGCAGGTTCGGGAAACTATTGGCAGTCGTGATTCTGAAAGGCTAGGAGAACAATCCCATTACGGTGTTTGGGTATTGTTGTATGGAACCAGACGATTTTTGGGCAGGAGCGTATGAAGCTGCTCTAGCCAATACGTTACATTGTGTATGTAAATCCTCTGCCACTCTCCCAAAGCGTTTTGATGCTATTCTGCTGCTTCAGGAATAAAGGCGATGGCTTCTTCTTCCTGGAAATGGTCTTCGGCTTCTTCTGCTGGCACGAACTCTTGAACGCGCATATTGCCACTATCGACGACAAAGACGTGGCTTCGGCTATCCACTCCTAATCCATAGGGAAAGTTGAATTGCCCTTGATTGGTGCCGAATCCTCCCCATTGGGTAATGAAATTTCCATCACGATCAAATTTTTGTAACCGTTGATTGCCGGTGTCACTCACAAAGACATCGCCTGTCTCATCAACGGCAACGCCCCATGGTGAACGAAATTGTCCGGGTTCTTGTGCTTGAGCACTACTTGCATGGCCGGGCCCAATTCCGCCTCCCCATTTTGTGAGTAATTGAGGGAGGACATTGGAACTGGTGTCAAATTTCTGTACGCGATGATTTCCCATATCGACGACATAGACTGTTCCGTCCGTTTGATCGACAGCGATGCCTCTTGCAAAATAAAATTGGCCGTCGCCATTGCCAAAGCTTCCCCATTGCATGATGAATTCTCCGGTCTCATCAAATTTCTGTACACGGAAATTGGCACTATCAACGACGTAGAGATAGCCACGAACGCGATCTACAGCCACGCCCCATGGGGCATTGAATTGGCCTTCCCCATTTCCACGTGAACCTAATTTCATGACGTAATGTCCAAGTTTCCCGTCAAATTTTTGGATACGATGATTGTTCGTATCGGCTACGTAAATATTTCCACTCGCATCTGCCGCAAGGCCTGTCGGATTATTGAAATTACCGTTCGCTGACCCAAAGTTTCCCCACAGAAGAATGAAGTTGCCATTGCGATCAAACTTTTGCACACGGTTGTTTCCGTTATCGACTACAAATATTGAGCCTTGTCGGTCAATGGTCATTCCGTACATGGGACTAATAAACTCTCCACCATGCAGTAGCGATGCTCCACGTCCGGGTTTGCCCCATTTGGTGACACAGATGTAGCCTGACGTATTGAGAAGGATACTGGTATTGGCTGGAACCGAGACGTTGTTATTGGCGTCTTTGAACCAGACGTATGCTGTTTTGGTGCCGTCCCCAGGTGAAGTGGTGAATGGAATTGTAGCACCAAACTTTAGCTCTGGCTCGACGTCAACCCATCCTGGCATTGTGGCACTGGGTGTCATGGGATTTTCAGAAATGAAATAGGCCGCCACTCCGCTATCCACGTCTTTGGCCGAAATCGTGGCAACCATATCCGGGCTATTGGTCATATATGCCCCATGGTTCAGCACGATATCAGGGTTTTGTGGGGCTGCAATGTCTATAAGAACTGGAATGGCATTTTGTTCTTCAGAAAGCGAGCTTTCCGCTTCATCTTCTGTCACAGCGGTCATGGCATAAAAGTATGAGGTGCCGTTCGTCAATCCGCTATGAATGTAAGGCGTTGTGATTCCTTCAATTTTCGTAGATGCGTCAATCGTGAGATGAGGATCGGTACTAAAGAACAGGTTGTAGCTGACAGCACCCGGGATTTCTAACCAACTCAGGATGTTTTCAGTATCGCCAGGTTTGACGGCGAGGTTAATTGGGGCTGAGAGGTTCGCGGCTGCAGGTTTTTCTTGCTTGCCTCGTTGCAATTCTTCTTCAGTTGGAGCAAATTTTGTGAGTCGATGATTTCCACTATCAATTACATACACGTACCCTGCCTTGTCCACGGCAATGCCAGACGGGAAGTTCAATTGGCCTTCAGTTAATCCACGGTTACCCCAAGAGCACAAATAGGTGCCGTTGGATTCAAATTTTTGGACTCGATGGTTTCCACTATCCACCACATAAATATACCCTAACGGGTCGCAGGCGACTCCCCAAGGGGACTTGAATTGTCCAAGGGCATTCCCTTCTTTGCCCCATTTGAGAAGGAAGTTTCCGCGAGAATCAAACTTTTGAATGCGATGGTTTCCTTCATCTGCGACGTAAATATTTCCCACAAAATCTACCGCAAGACCTCTGGGAAAAAAGAAGGCGCCATCGTACCCGCCATCGCGTCCCCACGTAAGAACGGCTGAGCCATCAGGTTGAAATTTTTGCACTCGGGCATTGCTCGTATCGGAAATATATAAATTGCCCTGGGAATCGGTTGTGATGCCCCAAGGAACATCAAATTTTCCAGCTTCGGCACCTCTCCAGGCAAAACCAAATTTTCCCCAGGCATTGACGATATTCCCGTCTGGATCAAATTTCTGTATTCGGTTGTTGCCGCTATCTGCAACGTAGACGTCTCCTTC
>QIMB01000395.1 GCA_003233615.1 Nitrospirota bacterium | reverse complement strand
TTCTTTGGGAATGCCCGTTCATCTTGTGGATCCATTTCAGGCGATAGTGGTTCCGCACGTTATTCAACAGGATCCAACGTTCCAACGAAGTGCGCCTCTGATGAGTGTCGCGGTTGGTGTGGCATTGCGAGGAGCTCTTACCCATGATTGAAATGAATCTGGCTCGTCAACTTCATGGTACCTCCACGAAAAATATATTTTCAACACGAAGCTTTGTTGTGCTCGGTGTTGTTTCATTTTTGGTGGTTGTTACGGCAAGTTGGTGGTGGATTCAGATCCAACAACAGGAATTGGAATATTTGCTTCAGGAGAAAAGCATTCAGGTTCAATCTCTTACTGACATGCACACAACGCTGAATCAGCTACAGCGGTATCAGGAGGAAAAAGTCCTGCTCAGTGAGTCATTGCAAGTTATACACGCACAAGAGCTGAATAAGAAACAGCCTATGGTCGTCTTAGATGGAGTGAGTCGCAACGTTGATGGGCTGGATATTTGGTTAGACCGTGTGCAAATCATTGACCAGGTTGTGGAACTACAAGGGCAGTCGTTTTCTCTTCAGGAGATCGGAAAATATATTGATGTCTTAGAGAGTCAACAGGTGATAACCTCGTTGCCAGTTATTGAAATTCTGGATCAACAAGGGAGAGACCGAGAAAAGCTCTTCTCTTTTATGATTCGCTTTGCCTTAGGCCCACACGTGACGACATGATGCACTGGTGGCATGATACTCCCCTCTGGCAGCGTTTTGCGATCTGCGGATTCGCGATGACTCTGTGTGTTGTGGGCATGTATCCTTTGGTGTGGGGTTCGTTGGTCAGCCCAATTGCCATGGTCAACCATGACCTCGCAGAGTTAAACCAGGAGAATCAAGAGGCTGTCAAAAGCATTACGTCGTTAAAAGAAGTAGAACAGGAAGTGTTCCTCTTACGTGAAAAAATTTCCCAGACTAATCCACGATTAGCTACAAAGATCGAACCGCAAGCTTTTCGACGAGCTGTTGCGAACATTGGGAAACGAACAGGAGTGACCATTCGCCTTTGGAAATCCAAAAAATCGTTGATGGGTCGTGAGCAGTCTGATGGTTCACTAGACATTGTTGTGAGAGTTGAGGGAAGCTTTTATGGCACGGTTCAATTTCTGAATGAATTACTCGTGTTATCCTGGATTCAAACAGTCAATCCTCTCGTGCTTAGCAGAAAACAAGGCGCTCATAATGAAGCGATCGTCACAACGGATTTCACCATCACAAGTGTCGGATCAAAAAGATTGCAATTGACGAAGGAGCTGTGAAAATATTGAGTTGTCTCCAACAGTGAGTATGGTTAGCTTAACTGAACGAAAGAGTGATTGTGTGGTTCGACGTTCAATACCTATGTGTCGATGTTTGTCTCAGTTTCTAGCAGTGAGCATCTGTGGTCTTTTGGGTGTTCCTGTAGTGGCAGGAGAGATTTCAGGAAATTCTCAAAAACCTGTGGGTTTTGCGAATGGGTTGCTTCAACACACGCAATTCAGTGGTGACTTTGGAAAACGGCACAATCCTTTTACACCGATCCACAAACGTCGCTCTATGCCTTCCTTATCAAAGAAACTGCGACCCCAGGCTTCTCAAATGACGGCAATCTCAACGAGTAAGGATCCCAACTGGAAATTATTGAGTATCATTCATGGGCAGTATGGACAGCAGGCGGTCATTCAGGTTTCACCGAAAGAGCGAATTATTGTCAGACCTGAGATGAAACTTGCCCAATCTGGATGGACTGTAAAGACTATCAGTAAGGGAGAAGTGCTTCTGGAGCACCGTTCCTCCCCCCTGCCCGGGGGAGGCCATTTCCGATCGAAAGTGTTTATCCTTTCATTCCCGGCGCTGGGAAAGTCCCATTAAATGCTTATACAGTTGACTCTGGTTGACCAGTTCATCCAGGAGTAGCGGCGATTCTCGTGTGGGAATGTTGAAAAAAGCCGCCAGCGGCGTTCTCGCCATTGTGCCGCGCTCACGTACTAAGCTCCGCGCGCCAAAAAGGCTGCAGCCTTGCTGGACGGACTTTTTTGACCATTCCCTTGGCTCTTGCCGTCGATGGCTACTCAGGTATGTATGGGCTATGGAAGTGTGAATATTCAACAGGCCCCGGGTAGAAATCCCGTGCAAGGTTGGAATGCCGCCATCCAAGTGTTTCGCCGATGGAAGCGAAATGCAAACTTATCCCCATAGTTCTGGAGATACTCAGGTTCAACGTCGTGATTCGTTCTACCGGAGTCAACCGTATAGGCATTTCCCATTAAATATTTTGGTTGAGAAACCCTAGAAAAACCTTCATAATCTCTATCCTCGTGTAGGGTTTGCGTTATCCAATCCTAAATATTTTTAGTTTTTCTATATAATGAACGGTAAGGATTAGCATGTTGAGATATTTAAATGCAGGGGAATCTCATGGAAGAGGGCTCATGGCTGTGGTTGAAGGGGTGCCGTCGGGCTTGCCCATTACCGCTGAGGCGATTAATGCAGATTTGATTCGTCGACAAGGTGGCTATGGACGTGGCGGTCGAATGCGTATTGAAAAAGACAGGATCGAATTTATTTGTGGCGTTCGAAAAGGCAAAACGTTGGGTAATCCGCTCGGACTGCTTATTTGGAATAAAGACTGGGAAAATTGGAAAGATATTATGGCCTCAGAGCCGGGACCGCCTTCAACCGAGCGGGTGGTCACTCGTCCGCGTCCTGGCCATGCCGATTTAGTTGGAGCCATTAAGTATGGTCATCGAGATATTCGCAACGTGTTGGAAAAAGCGAGTGCACGTGAAACGGCCATACGAGTGGCAATTGGTGGAGTGGCGAAGTCCCTCTTAGCACAGTTTGATATGCAGGTGGTGAGTTACACGATGAATATTGGTGGGGTGGCGGCACCCAATCCAACTGATCCCTTAGCGGCGTATCAAGAAGCCGAACAGTCAGATGTACGCTGTCATGACCCAGAGGCAGCTCAAAAGATGATAGAGCGTATTCGCGGGGCCAAGCACAAGGGCGATTCATTGGGAGGAATTTTTGAAGTCGTGGTGACCAATCCCCCGATTGGCTTAGGGACCTATGCTCAATGGGATCGGCGGTTAACTGCACGACTGGCCATGGCCGCCATGAGCATTCAAGCGATGAAAGGGGTAGAAATTGGTATGGGTTTTGAGTCTGCGCGGCGATATGGGTCAGAAGTGCATGATGATATTTACTTTGATCAAGCAGCGGGCCAATTCATTCGCAAGTCGAATAATGCGGGTGGCTTGGAAGGCGGTATTACGAATGGACAACCAGTTGTGGTGCGAGTGGCGATGAAGCCTATTGCCACGTTATATACTCCGAAAGACAGTGTGGATATCGAAACAAAGGAACCGTTTAAAGCCACCGTCGAACGATCAGACATTTGTACTGTGCCGGCTGCAGGTGTTGTTGGTGAAGCTGTCATCGCGTATGAGATGGCCAATGCGCTTATTGAAAAATTTGGTGGCGACACGTTAGAAGAAATGAAGCGAAATTATGAGGCCTATCAAGAATATGTTCGCTCATTTTGATCAATTGCTGAGACCAGATGTCGTGATGCATGGAGAATTATCTGATCTGCATGTGATTTCTTGCTGGTGACCTATCGTCGATGAAGACTGTTCATTCCTCAAATTGTGTTCCGGTTGCCTTGGGTGATCGGAGCTATGACATCGTGATTCAGCCAGGCATCCTGAGCCAAATTGGGCATATGCTCTCTGATGCGGGATGCTCTGGTCGCGTGGTAATTGTGACCAACCCTGTTGTGGAAAAACTCTATGGCCGTGTCGTTCACCGTGCGTTACGACAAGCGGGATATTCCCCGTTTTTCATCATAATTCCCGATGGAGAGCAGGCAAAGACTGTGAAGGGGCTCACCAAAATTTTGGATGCCCTCGTCATGGAACATATTGAACGTCAAGATGTGATCCTGGCCTTAGGTGGAGGCGTAACGGGTGATGTGGCAGGGTTTGCCGCGTCGACATATTTACGAGGCATCCCGTTTATCCAAGTGCCGACCACACTTGTAGCGCAGGTTGATTCAAGTGTGGGGGGGAAAACGGGAGTCAATCATCCACGAGGAAAAAACCTGATTGGAGCATTTTACCAACCTCGAATGGTGGTGATTGATCCTTGTGTCTTGCAAACACTTCCTTCCAGACAATGGATAGCTGGACTCGCCGAAGTGATTAAATATGGAATGATTGCCGACAAGCAATTTTTTGAATATCTCGAACACCATGTTGAAGAACTACGGAAACAGTCTGATGAGGTGATACCTCATGTGCTTCGACGGTGTTGTGAAATTAAAGCCGACATCGTTGCGAGTGATGAACGTGAGTCTGGTAGAAGACGGATTTTAAATTATGGACATACAGTGGGCCATGCTTTGGAAGCGTGGGGACAGTACAAAAAATGGCTACATGGGGAAGCCGTAGGGCTGGGGATGATTCAGGAAGCCTCGATAGCGCATTACCTTGGTCTGTGTTCGATAGATATTGTTGAACGGCAGGGAGACCTCATTAAGAGGGTAGGTTTGCCGAGCGCCATTCCGGAAAAGATGAAATTCCTGGAACTTTGGCAAGCCATGCAACATGATAAAAAAGTGATCAAAGGGGATATTTACTGTGTGTTACCAGAGCGGATTGGTGAGGTGCGAGTTATCCCATTGATTCGCAAATCCATACAGAAATGGTTTTCGGTTCAGCAACAGTCTGTTGTCAGATCCACGAACAAGTTGCGAAAGCCTGTATCCCGTTCCCGCTTGGCAAGGAAGAAATAATATGGCGCGTGCCAAACAATTGACGACTGAAGAACTGAAGCAACAAGTGCGTGAACGAACTCGTGAAGTACATATCCTTCATCGGATCAGTGAATCTATTAGTGGTACGTTAGAGCAAGCAATGGTGTTGAAGCACATTGTGGAAGTCGTGGTTGAAGTCACAAAAGCCGATGCCTGTTTGTTGTATTTGATATCTGAGCACAAAGATGAACTGATTTTGCGTGCTTCACATAATCCGCATCCTCGACTGATCGGGAGGATATCCATTGGACTAGGAGAAGGGATTACTGGATGGGTGGCCCGCGAAAAAGTTCCGGTGGTGGTTCCACGAAATGCGAGTGAGGATGCGCGATTTAAATTTTTCCATCGATTGCCGGAAGATCGGTATCAAGCCTTTGTATCTGTTCCCATTATCAGTAAAAGTGAAATTATCGGAGTCATCAATGTGCAACATAAACGATCAAAACGCTATAGCGAAGAAACTCTGGCATTACTCTTGACCATTGCCAATCAGGTGGGAGGGGCCATCGCCAATGCTCGATTGTATGATGATATGCGAGAAAAGGCACGTCGACTCGAAACGCTTTCTCAAGTGTCGGAGACCGTAGTGTCAAATCGATTGATTGAAGATGTTTTACAGCTGATTGTGACGATGACGGCTCAACTGATGAGTTCGAAAATTTGTTCTATTATGCTCGTCGACCAAGATTCTGGTGAACTTCGAATTGCTGCCACGCAAAGTTTGAGCGATGCCTATAGGCGAAAGACGCCGTTGAAAGTCGGGCAAAGTATGAGTGGTCGTGCGGTTCAGGAGCAACGTCCTGTGTATGTCGCAGATGTCACGGCAGAAGGCCGATATTTTTATCGTGATTTGGCTAAGCAGGAAGGACTGCACTCGTTATTATCCGTTCCCATGTTAATGAAAAAGAACGTGATTGGGGTGATTAACGTCTATACGTCGACGCATCATGTATTTTCTGTAGAGGAAACGAAGACCCTGCAAGCTATTGCGAATCAAGCCGCTGTGGCCATTGAGCACACGCGCTTACTAGAAAAATCTTTTGAAATGCAGGAAGCGTTGGAAGTTCGTAAGCAGGTCGAACGAGCCAAAGGATTTCTCATGGCCTCAAAAGGGCTCTCGGAAGCCGAAGCCTTTCGCTTGATGCAGCGACAAAGTATGAATCTACGAAAATCAATGCGGGAAATTGCTGATGCCATCATTCTGGCAGAAGAACTTCAGCAGGCTACTCAATCATAGGAGGCAAGGTAGGTGTCTTTATTCGTGTTTCTGCATGGATATGTATTGTTTGAAGAGTGGTTCCGTCATTTGTATAATGACGTTCATGGACGACAATGACGTCGGCCGTTAACATTGAATGAGTGAATAGGACAATGGCGTCCTCTGTCCCGAACAGGACCGAGGACGTTTTTTATGATGCGACTCCGGTTAGCCATGGTGCAGATGAATGCGGTCGTTGGCGATCTTGAGGGAAATACTCGCGCCATTTGTCGATGGATGCGAGAAGCGAAGAAGGCGAAAGCCGATGTTGTCGTGTTTCCTGAATTAGCTGTTCCAGGATATCCTCCGGAAGATCTTCTCTTGATACCGAATTTTCTTCGTGATGTTTCTCGCATGCAGAGTCGGATGGCCAAATCTTCTCACGGTCTTCTGGCGGTGGTTGGGAGTGTCGCCGCTCCACACGGTATGACACATTCCAAGTCCAATCATGATCATCAACCCGAGAGGCAGAAGCCGTTGAACGTAGCATGGGTTTTCACAAATGGTCGATTAGTAGAGACCTATGCCAAGCAGAAATTGCCTAATTATGGTGTGTTTGATGAACAGCGGTATTTTCAAGAGGGGAAGACGAATCCAATTATTTGCCTGGGATCGGTTCGAATTGCAATAAATATTTGTGAAGATATTTGGTTTGCTGACGGGCCAACTCATACGCAAGTGAAATATGGGCGAGTTCAGCTGATTGTTAATCTTAATGCCTCTCCTTACCATGTAGGGAAAACACGCACACGAAGGCGTATGTTGGCTGATCATGCAAAAAGACATCAAGTGTTTGTGAGCTATACGAACATGGTTGGAGGGCAGGATGAATTAGTCTTTGATGGAAATAGTCTTGTCCTCGATCCTAGAGGGCAACTCCTGGCTCGGGCGAAGGCATTTGAAGAAGATCTGTTACTCACGGATCTCAACATTACCGACCCAGTTCGACAGAATGTTCAAAAAGGTTTGCCAACAATATTGCCATCTCAAAAGAGGGTCGGCATTTCCTTTACGCACATTCCATGGAAGCCCTTGCAAGCAAAGCCGTTGACGCCTTCCGTGGGACATACAATGGTTGAAGCTGAGGAAATTTACCGCGCCTTGGTATTAGGTGTGAAGGACTATGTTGAAAAGAACTCGTTCTCCAAAGTGGTGGTGGGGATCAGTGGAGGGATTGATTCTGCTGTAACGGCACTGATCGCTCGAGATGCACTTGGGGCTTCTAAGGTTGTGGGTGTCATGATGCCTTCTCCCTATACATCTACGGTAAGCACACATGATTCGAAGGCTTTGGCGAAGAGTTTGGGAATCGATTTGCTGAATCTTCCTATTACGGTTCTTTTTAAAACATTTCTGCGTGCACTGCGTCCCCTGTTCAAAGGTTTTCCAGTGAACACTGCGGAAGAGAATTTGCAGGCCCGTATTCGTGGAACTCTGTTAATGGCTCTTTCCAATAAGTTTGGCTATCTCGTGTTAACAACCGGGAATAAGAGCGAAATGAGCGTAGGGTATGCCACGTTATATGGAGATATGGCTGGCGGTTTTGCCGTGATTAAAGATCTTCCCAAAATGCGAGTGTATCAGCTGGCAAGATGGCGGAGTGACTATCAGGGCCAAGGTTTTGACTCAGTCAGTATTCCCGAACGGATTCACGTACGTGCGCCATCGGCTGAACTCAAAGCGAATCAGACAGATCAAGACTCGTTGCCGCCATATCTGCAGTTAGATGCGATTTTGCAGGCCTATGTTGAAAATAATGAGTCACAAAGTACTATTACGAAATCAGGTTATCCTGCCGGAGTTGTGAAGGAAGTGTTGAGGCTGGTTGACAAGAGTGAATACAAGCGTCGGCAAGCTCCTATCGGAATAAAAATTACCGCGAAGGCATTAGGCAAAGATCGACGCATGCCGATAACGAATCGCTATCTTCCCAAAGGCTAAGGAACTTTCTTTCGCATGAAGCTGCCAGGCAGCAGGCTGTCAAAGATGATACCCATGGGTAATCCAATCTCTTCTACGACCTCTTCCGTCATCGGAGCACAAGGGCTGCAAGAGCAACGGGCGGCCATGCATCAACGATTGCTGGAAGGAGCCACAGGCGCAGAAGTCGTGCTGGCTTTTTCCGATTTTATCGATGGGCTCTTAATCGCACGATTTCGTGAAGTGATACAACAGGGCAATGCCGAGATTCGAGCGAGGTGGCAACAATGCTGTTTAGTCGCCATGGGAGGATATGGTCGACGAGAACTTGCGCCCTATTCCGATATCGATGTCATGATACTGACCCAAGGCAATCAACTTGAGATAGCTGAAGTCATTTCAAAAGGCGTGTTTCATCATTTGTGGGATTTAGGATTTCAAGTAGGTCATAGCGTTCGATCCATTGCGGAATGTCTTGAGATAGGGGAAACCGATCTCCCTGCCTGTACCTCCCTCATGGAGTCTAGGTTTTTGGGAGGCAATGCCACAGTATTTCAGGAATTCCAAAAAATATTTGCTCGACGAATTCTCAAAAGACAATCAAGACAATTTGTTCTGGATAAAATCGAAGAACGTCAGCGGGAATATGCCAAATTCGGGGAAACGGTTTATATTAAGAAAAGTAAAGGTGGCTTACGGGATGTCCATTTGGTGCAATGGGTCGGTCAGGCTCGCTACGGAGTTGGGACTCTTCAAGAGCTCTCGAATCAAGGCATTCTTACCTTTCAAGACTATCAGATACTGCAAGATGCGCAAGAATTTTTATGGCGTCTGAGAGGATTTCTACATTGTGAGGCAAAGAGAGCACAGGATATTCTCACCTTTGATGATCAGATACGGCTCGCGGAAATTTATGGATTGTCAGATCTCCCGCATCTTTTGGCAGTTGAACAATTTATGCAGCAATACTTTCGGCATACCACGGGGTTGCATGACCGGTGTCTGCGATTTCTTGAACAGGCACAGGAGAAATCTTGGGTAGATCGAATGCGACGGTGGTGGCCCAATTCGTTCATTGAGGGAAATTTTCGAATCGAAGATGCACGACTGACTATTCCCTCAGAAAAATTACATGGAGTCTTGGAAAGCCCTGTGTGGCTTCTGAGACTATTTGAAATATCGCATGTCCGAGGTGTGCCTATTGATGCCAGGATTCTGAATGAACTGTCTCAACATTTAGGCACGGTTCCTAACGAGCGGTTTCATACCAAGGAAGTGAGCAGCCTCTTTCGTGGCATACTGAACCGGCCAGGTCGAATTGCGGATACGCTCGAAGCTATGCATCAAGCCAGTCTTTTGGAAAAACTGGTGCCGGCCTTTGCTCGAGTTCGAGGTCTCATGCAGTTCAACCAATATCATAAATATACAGTGGATAAGCATAGTCTGTTAGCGGTGAAAGAGGCGGAACGATTACAAGAGGATCAGGGCCTTATTGGGGATGTGTATCGCGAGATTCCGGATAAAGACATTCTGCACTTAGCGGTATTGTTGCATGATTTAGGAAAAGGTCGCCCTGGTGACCATAGTAAAATTGGACAAGAAATTTCCCACA
>QIMB01000155.1 GCA_003233615.1 Nitrospirota bacterium | reverse complement strand
AGGAAGGGTCTGATGGCAGATCATGTCCATGTCTTTATGGATGGAATCTATCAGAAGGGGTTTAAGGGGACATTCAATGAAGTGCCATCGGGCCACCATGCGATTACCGTCAAAGTGGCTACACATGACCACGATATGGTGACCGTGTCCGACTCAATTGAGGTGATGGTCAAGTAAAGAAATACTGAGTTTCCTGCTCTCGTTCAGACAAAACCTTCTTGAGACGGGCATTCTCTGGTCATCTTTGCCTACGTTCTTGCCCATCAGACTCCTCCATCTGTTTAAGCGGGTTCTTGCATTCAGTAAGGGGATTGTTCCAAGACCGTCACACTGACGGAGAGTATTTTCAATTGTACTGACTTTGGCATTCCTGAGAATACCCAGAATAAAATGTCTGAACTGAAAGACGCCTCTGGAAGTCTTTCTTCGATTCTGTCGTGATTCATCTGTTGCACTTGGAATTTGAAACCACCAGATAATAGGGAAATAGCTTTTTCCGTTTCTTTTCGACAGAACCCTTTAAGTTTGTGGCTGAAGGGCAATCCCATTGAGCTCCCAATCATATTCTAGGAATTTAATAGTATAGGGTGTGGTGCGAAGCTCCTGTGCTAACTGATCATTCGCCACGAATTGCGCAACATATTTAAGCAGAGTTCCCGAATGATTGGTAAAGTCTTCCTCAAACCAATCGAATATCATTGATAGATAGGCAATTTTTCGTTGAGAATCGAATCGATTGCGGGAGGGATCGTTGATAAATTGTTTGGCACTGTTGGTGAGTTGTTCTTCTAGACCCTCAGGGGTATATGCTGCAGATTGGAGTTTGGGACAGGATTGTGAGGCGCAGACGATGGCAAAGTGGATGCGGGGTTCAAGAAATTGGGGAATGAGGATTTTACGTTCTACGGCATAGAGGTTGACCTTAGCGCCTCCGACCATGTAGTCACGGCTCACAAAATAGGTATATTTATCGGTCCAGGTTCTTGGCGAATATCCATCCAAAATACCTTTGACGGCAAAGGCATTATAGGCATTAATCCAAAAAGCCAGACGATTCTTTTGAGTGGGCAGAGTGGTGGGGTCGAGGCGATTGAGTTGCTTGATATATTGCGTAAATCGAGAGTCAGACGCATAATCTGGATAATTGACTGTGCCATTCCGCACATGTGCTCTTAATGTTTGGTCGAAGAGATCGTGTGAGAAATTGTTCGCCAGGATGGCATTTGTTGGATGATAGCTACTCGGAAGTGTACTGCACCCTACCATGGTCATTAATGCCATACTTAGCCAGAGAATATGCATGTTGATAAACAAATGTTGGATCCTTTGGAATGTTTTAGGCCACAATTGACATGTACGAAATTGACCGAGCATTGTTGGGACTCCTCTTCATGAATCTTTGTGAACGTGAAGGTATGAACGCCTCATTTGAGCGGGCTTGAGGAATGATAGTGGTATTTTCTAAAGAAGTATTTCAGCCATACCGTAGAATTGTTGAACGTTTCCATTGTAGATGATTTCTCCCTGTATGATGCCCATGGCGAGGCCTCCCAGAATGAAATTTGAGATAACCTGTAAATCGGAGATGTGCATCCTCAGAGATCCTTTTCCTTCCTGGCCGATCCAGTGTCCTTTCCAACCCTGAGGCCATTGATAGAATCCCCAAGTTAGTGTTGAACCTAGGGTGGTCAGTTGAAGATTGTGAAGATATTCACCCGAATGGTTCCATACCGCAAATCCTACTAGATTTCCGATAAGTGGAGTAAGCTGTGTTTCGTCAGCTTGTTGATGAACGTACAGGAAGTCAGAAGATTCTTCTGCCCATGCATATAACCCATATGACTCAGTCCACAGATCAAGATATTGCCGAGTTAATCGATTGAAGTTCGTCATTTTCAATTGTTCATGAATGATCCTGCCGGGTAAGGTTCGACCTTGCCAATGCATGATCGCCGAGGATGATCCCATTCGGTAAGAGGAATCGCCATCTCTTCGCTGAATCCGCTCTTTTATTGGGCTGATTTCAAGAGTGAGTGTGTTGTTGGAGTGTGAAATGGTGAGGCCGGTTGTTGGGTCACCAGTAAATTCAAAATACGGAGAATTTGGAATCTGGAATAGTTGTTTTTTGGTATTAGGGTATGATCCCATTCCTTCGATTTCTTGCCACCCCTTGTGTTCATCGTGGAGCAGAACCAGAAGGTGTTCCGTTTGCCATGTGTCTCCGTCTCGTCCTCGATTATTGTCGAGAGCAAAGACGACATGTCCAGTAGTATCCTTCCCAACAAATGAGAAGAAATCCGAAACATACAGTAGGGAAGGCTTCCTTTGATGTTTGGAGACGCTGGACGTTAGGGTCGTTGTTTGATCAGCAGGTGCCAGAGAGCCACACAAGAGCAGGATGATCCCTATTCCTCCAAGTCCAAAAGTGAGGCGGGGATAGATTTGTTGGAGGAGGCTGAGTGGGAGATGGTTTAGCATGATACCCCATCATTTTTTTTGGCCACCATCACGACTGAAGATCCTCGGGCTGACGTCGGTGGGCTGCTAAAAAGCATGATGAATCTCGCTCCCATATATGCGGCTATCGTGGAAAGTCGGCGACTCAGTTTTTCTGTGAAGTAAGAGGTGTTTTTGGGTGGAAATACGTCCAAAATTCGTTGCATCCAATACAACCGAGATTCCCACGATTCAACTGGGGCATGTGCCAAATCAAGCACCGATAGTTGAAATTGATGTGCCATGGAAAGTAAGGCTTGATCCGTCCACCAGGTCACATGATGGGGAGGGGCATTGAGTACAAAATTCGGAATCCGCGTGACGTATGATTCTGCGCTAGGTACGCCTACGATGAATAGCCCTCCAGGTTTCAAGCAGGTGAGTGCAGCCGTGAGAAATACTTTAGGATCGGCAACATGTTCGAGAACTTGGAATGCGCAGACAACATCATAATGCTGCCGATGTGTTTGCGCATGGTCGGCAATCGTTTCTGACTGAATGTGGAGGTCATGATGCTCTACGTCTTGTGGGGCCATACAATGAGGGTCTAATCCGGTATAGGATACATTCGAGAGTTTTTTCTCGAACTGTGCGGCACCACAACCAATATCCAGAATATGTTGGTCGGGAGTTATCCAACTAACTGCATGGTCATATTCAAATTTTGTTTCAGGAAAGTACCAATTGAAAGTTTGAAGTTGCCGATAAAATTCGTGTGCTCCGGTAATGGAGGGATAAAAGAAGATGAGATCTGACGTGACGCATCGACAAAGCTGAAGATTCTCAATGCCCGTAAATTCTGGCCTCACGTTGAGGCCAAGATCGCGCTGATAACACTCGATGAGTAGAGAGGTTGGGACGACTTCCAACACCTCAATATCTACGCTTCCCGTGAGAGGGCACCTTGGGCCGTTCGTCTGTGCTGAAGGGTCTTCATCTGGAAAATCAGGGGCAGCATGAGCATCTGATTGTGGCAGAGAAGACAGTGCGTACGGGGTGAGGCTCATGATGTTCGTTCGAAATGGGAGAAGCCGTCACGCGTCAGGGGGAACATACTGGCGATGGTTCCGGTTGTTCGGGTTTCAACCGCGTGGGAGTGAGCAGGGTAGAAAGGGGACGATGCAACGCTGAACCAACAACCCGGCTGCATAGAAGATTGCATGAAGAATTATCGGAACAATGTTGAATGGCTTCCCGATCCATGTGGGCTAGGACGTCGCGCAAGGACGAGTCAAGTAAATTTCCAGCTGATTCAAGGGCGTAACAGGGTGCCACATTTCCTGACGCATCTATAGAAATACTATAGCGCCCTGCATCACAGGCGTTCAGCGGCTCTTGCTGAAGCCATTGAATGTTGTCTTTGAGATAATTGCGAAAATACCCGGGAGGGACTAATTCTGATTCAAGTACCTGCTGGAAAACGTGGATCGCTGTTGCTCGTTCATATTGAAGGGCCAAATCGACTTTCCCATACCGTTCGATTCCCCAATGATAGGCGCCAACCACTGGCATAAATCCGTGTGATCGGGCAAACCGCACGACATCCAGGACGTCATCACGGTTTTGCTGGCTCACGATACAGGTTAAGTATTTTGCATGAGGAAATTCTGCCAGATGAGCGATGCCTTCAAGGACTTGGGGTAATTGATCGGCTCCGCGAATAGATCGATATCGTTCTCGGTTCAACGTGTCTAAGCTGACAGAAATCGTCATGGGAAGTTGAGCGAAACGGCTGACGATAGACGGCTTGAGCAAGGTTCCATTGGTGATCAACCCGAGATGAAAACCGATTTGGGCCAGATCTTCAAGGATTTCAGGAAGATCTTTTCTCAAGAGTGGTTCGCCGCCTTGAATGAAGAGATAGCGGAGACCATCGTCTTGATACAACTTGGTGAACACCTGTTGAATGTTCTCTCGTGATAACTCATCGCGTCCTTGGTTTAAGGGAAGATTGCAGTATCCGCACTGAGAATTACATCGAAGGCAGGCCTCAAAGATCGCGAGAACAGGTCGTTCACGCACAAGGTTGCCCAAAGGATGAGTGAAGCGAGAAAGGGATGGCATCATCAAGGATCTCAACTTCTCTATTCGAGTGAGGGGTTATCGCGAATGTATCTGTTCAAGGCTCATCTTATTCGAATCTATGAATGTTTGTGGAGCCTCTGAGGAGCCATTTGAAAAATGTTGCTCAGCTGATTTACAGGGTGAATCACTTGTGTGGATAAGCCTAAGGCCCGTAGTGACTTGAAAACGTTCATGACGATAGACTGTATCCCTGTATCCCTTCCCTCTTGAATGAGTCTTTTCATTGTATGAACCGTTACAGAATTTACAGAGGCCATTCTCGCAAAATTAGGGAATAGTACAAGCATGGCTGTGATTTTGCTGGACAGGCCCCTCGGCAAGACTCAGGACATACCTATTACAACAGACCCGAGCCAATGATGATCAATATGGTTGTGGGCCTCTTTGCTCCTGAAGATTATCATTATGTAACATTCACAGCATGCCCTCAGTCTTCTATCATATTCATCTGAGTGAAATGGCGTTTTTCAGAAATTGACTATGGCGCAAACTTCCTGTCCGACAGCATCAACCTTATTGCGATGGAGGCTTCTTCGTTGGAGTCTTCAATTGTTTGTTGGTGGGATTATCTTTGGATCGGCCTTGGGGAAATCTTTAGATTTTCAGGGTTTTGTAGATATTTTACAAACCTATCAAGCATTTCCCTATTCCATGTTGGGATTTATTGGGTACATAGTCATCATTGTCGAGTATGTCTTAGGAATATGGATTCTGTTCGGGTATCAATTATTTGTGGGAGCTGTTCTGGCAGGCTTGATGAACACCATGTATGCTCTGTGGATGATCATAACGCTTCTAAGAGGATTAGATCTTCCAAATTGCGGATGTTTTGGCGTTTTTTTTCCTCAACCCTTAACCTGGCTTTCACCGATTGAAGACCTTGTCTTGGTGGCCTTATGTGCGTTGTTAGTGTATATGGCAAAGGGGAAATCGACGGCTTAGTGCGGCATGGCATGGTTACGGTTTCTTGCGATGCTGAGAGACTGGAGGTACAGACAACTGAATGTGTTGTATGGGTGACGGAATGTTTTATCGAATGTCTCGGAAGAAGGCGGGAGTCAGAATAGGTATCCGAAATTCTACACTGAGGATGATGACGAATACCCGCGCGAGGCTGCGCCAAATGCCCATTTGCACAAATTTTCTGGAATCGGTTATGACGGGTGGATGGAGGAGAAGGGGTGAGGTGTGCTTGAGAAGCTTTTCGCAGAAAGCCACATCTTCCAATATTTTTTGATTGGGAAATCCCCCCAGTTGGTGGAAGAGGCCCTGTCGGACAAAGAGTGCTTGGTCGCCGTAGATGATTCGCGAATGCTGACATCGAAAGTTATCCAACCAGGAGATGAACCGTAGTCGCCAATCATTTCCAGAAAATTGATGGAAGAATCCTCCAGCTCGCATTGCGGGGTTTTCAGACATGGCTTGGATGTGTTGAAGACTTTCGGGGGGAAGGATGGTGTCGGCATGGAGGAACAAGAGCCAATCCTCTTCATCTCTGTTGTGTTTGGCCGCATAGGTGGCGCCGGTATTCATTTGCGTGGCACGCCCTTTCGGGGCGGTGAGGAGGGTGACCTGTGATGTCTGGCGAGCGATGTCTCTGGTGCGGTCGGTGCTTCCTCCATCCACGACGATGATCTGGTGGGGAGTCTGTTCTTGGAGAACTGCAGACAGGGTCGCAGGGAGCGCTTTTTCTTCGTTATATGTGGGTATGATGGCGTAAATCATTGGTCTTTATTGGGGGGCGAGCAACCATTCCGGTAGGAATTCGTTGTGGCTAGTCAAGCATGCTCCGGGGTCCTCGTCAATTTCTCTAAACTGGGTTTCCAAACTCATGATCATGGCTGATGACAACACAAGATAGGGTGAGGCTTTTTCTTGAAGCTCCTGCTTTGTGAGAATCTCATTAGTCATGGCCTGTTCGAGGACACGTTCACCAAAGCCATGATGGGCAGCTTCCTGATGAAGTAGGATATTTCGCAGACGTTGAAATGGTGCATTGCGTCTCTGAAGCCCGGCTTCCAGTTTTTGAAGAACGGCTTCGCCCAAGCTTTCAAGAATGACTTGCTCTGCAAGAATGGATTCAAAAAAATCCTTGCGGTGGAGGGCGTTCATTAACAAAGAGGTATATTCCTCAAGCGGTTCATTTGGTCGGTGTGAATGGCCATGGCCTGGGGCAATCCATAGTCGGAACGTGCGAAACACGATGGCGTGATAAGATTCTTGTTTAGCTTGCCCTTCTAAAAATTGACGCGTTTTCTCTGTTGGTGCAATCATGGCTTGAGCGACCGCGCATTGGTGGGCGAGTTTTTCTCCCAATTCTAAGGTATACAAGAGTTCAGCCATTGGCTGCCGTTTTTCAGGTTTGACGAGCATAGGTTCGTGTTATGGGCGTTGATTGTGAGAAGTTTGTGGGACATCAAAAGGCTCCGATTCAACCATCCGATCACCAGAGCAGATGGCACTCTCTTAGGTCTCCAACGGTGACAGAAGTGAGTGCCGTAATTTTCTCATAGATTCCCTGCAGTTCTGAGCATGTGGAAGGGAGTCGTATTGTATGAACCATTGATGGCTATGCTGTTTATTCCTACCTCTTCTAGCTTTTGCGATTTTCCAGTAGACAACCATAAGAACATTGACTCTTGCAGGTCCCGAAAACTAACACATGCTTTCCTTGTTCATGGGTATGTTGAATAAGGATGATTTGTAAGGGAAGATTCGCTCATAGAGGCACAACAGTTCAAGGTCTCGGGGTGATACGTTTGTGAGATTTCTCCGCGTTGTTTACAGAATTTACAGTTTGAACCCAAGCGAATTTTTCATTTTGCCATAGAGGGAACTAGGCTTGGCCAGTTGAAATTTTCAATACGGCCATAATGTTACGTTCTACAGCTTCTTTGATCTGCTGGTCCCTCAACTCAGAGAATGCTTGCTCCATTACCCTGAAATATGTAAACAACACTAGAGAAAATCACATACGTTCGTCCAGCAAGGACGCAAGTCGTTTGGCGCGCTGCATGTTGGGTGAGTATGTGAGCACGGCAACCTCGTGAGAACGCCGCTGGCTGCTTTTTTCAACAGCCCCATTCATGCTCATTTGAGGCGCGGCCAATTTTGATCAGCCTGAGAAATAAATTGTTGTTTATGAGTCAGCCACCTTTTTTGAATACCAGCGCTTAGGTTTAAATACAACTTATTTTTATGAATATGCCATTGGTGTGGGTCTCCTGGTGCCTTGCTGTCATGCGCAACCGCAAACGCACAGTATCCTCCGTATTGTGGTGTGTATTTACTGGGATTTTTCTGAAATTCCTTCAGGTTTTCCATGGAAGAAAATTGCCAGACCATACCGTCCCAGTCCATGGAATGCTGCTTGTGCCCCTTGACAGGATTGTCCTGGATGAAATAAGAGACGGTGTCATAGCCGTTGAGGGCTACCAAGGGGTCACCTTGTGCTAGGATTGGACCTGCAAGGATAATTCCTAACAGCAACGCAAGTGCCCTCAAAGGCTGTATCAGTTTTCGCATACTCAAGCTCCTTATCATAAAGTCCTCAATTTGCAGAGGTACTTGTACACTAGGTCGAAGATTCTGGAAGCAGTACCACCTTTTTGTCGAGATTGTGATAGTACTCAAGACATTTACGACAAATTCCCTCACCGCTAGCCCATTGGGGATTCATTTGTTGAATGAGCTTTAATGTGACTTCCTCAGCAAGATGGGCCACTGAATCAACCGAATCTCCACACAGGCTACACGTCGTCATCGTTTTGTCTCCTTCTGATCCCTAAGGTCTTAGAGGTCGTTCAGGTCCCAATCATAGTCTAGGTAATAGACGCTCAATTTGTTGTTCTTCAAGGAAGCCATGGACGATTCAGGCGCATAAGGGGCCAGGAAGTTGCGTACCCCACCCTTGGCTTCAAAGTCTTCCTCAAACCATTTGAAGATTGAAGACAGATAGACGCGGCCTTTTTTCGTATCAACGGCTAAGCCTTTTTCGGCATTGAGTAAAAAGAGTCTCATTTGATCATCGAGTTGCTCGTTGAGCTTTTCGACGGTATAGGCCTCAATACGAAGATCTGGACAACTCACGGAGGCACAGACAATGGCCACATGAATACGAGGTTCCCCCATTTTTCGAAGAATCTCATGCTCAATTTCATTGAGTGTTCGTGTTTTCCCAGCCACAACACCCACGTCTTTTTTCCACACAGCTGTAAACAGACTTCCTGCGTCTTTGATGCTTTCGA
>QIMB01000045.1 GCA_003233615.1 Nitrospirota bacterium | reverse complement strand
GTGGAGCATCAAGAACGAGTGGACAAAGGGCAGATGCAGCTAGAGTTTGAATTTTAAGGGCCACGCGGCGTAAGCCCGTGGGTATCTACTGATATGATCAAAGGCTATAATTAATTATTCGAATTACTATAATCGTGTCTTGTTAGAATATAATCGTGTCTTGTTAGAAATAGTAGTTTGTTGTTACAAAAGCAGGAGTGCTCTCACTCCTGCTTTTGTCGTTTATAGATCTTTGCTTTGTGTTGATTGTTGAAAGTTGTGAGAGTTTGCCGTATGTCTTGCCAAGTATGTGTCACATACAGATGAGGAATATGCCTGCTATCATCGTGTCTTCTGTCTAGTCGCCTTCTCACCGATGAGAGATAAAGAGAGAGGGTCCATCGTATGCCAATTGTGATTAATGCGTCCATATCGATTCCTGATGCTGAAATTCAGTTTTCTGCCGTTCGAAGTACTGGCCCTGGGGGTCAAAATGTGAACAAGGTGAATAGTCGCGTGATATTGGAATTTAATCTCCATTTTTCGTCAGCGTTGACGTTGTATCAAAAACGAAGAATAACTGGGAGCCTAGGCCGTCGGATCAACAAACATGGGATCTTGCGCATGCAGTCTCAACAGTACCGATCTCAGGTTGCGAATCGTGCTGAATTAGTTGCGCGATTCGTGGAATCCCTTCAAAAAGCGTTACAACCCGTGAAGCATCGCGTTCCGACGCGGGTTCCCACTCGCACCCGTGAAAAACGCTTGGAAACAAAGAAACATCGAACGCAGACAAAACGCATTCGCCAAGCCCCTCGAAACTTTGATGATAGCTAAATCATTTTGACGATAATAGCAAGACAATAAGGAAAAAATTATGACGACACGTTCCCCTCTTGGGCCTCCCGTATTTCCTGTGCTTCCTCACGCGCAGGTCATTCCTCATCGCCTCGAGCAGCATGGCCAGGTTCGCGTTGATGACTATTATTGGCTGAATGATCGAACGAGTCCAGACGTTCTGGCGTATTTGCAAGAAGAAAATGACTATGCGACGGCGATGCGACAGCATACGATTGATCTGGAACAGACCTTATTCGAAGAAATCAAAGGGCGTATCAAGCAAACGGATTTATCCGTTCCTTTCAAACAGGGGGATTATGTCTATTATGTTCGGTATGAGGAGGGAAAGGAATATGCCCTCTATTGCCGAAAGAAGGGTTCGTTACGTAGCCCGGAAGAAATCATGATCGATGGCAATGAGCTCGCTGCGGGTCACGACTATTTCTCCCTGGGAAATTGGATGATTAGCTCAGGTCAGGATATTCTGGCATATGCCACAGACACGCAAGGACGTCGGATCTATTCCGTGTGTTTTAAAAACCTCACGACCGGTGAAACCTTGTCTGATGTGATTCATTCTGCCACGGGAAATATGGATTGGGGAAATGATAATTGCACGCTCTTCTACGCGAGACAGGATCCTGCAACCTTGCGGTCTTTCCAAATCCATCGACATGTGTTGGGCGCTGATCCCTCACAAGATGAATTGGTCTATGAAGAATCCGATGAGACATTCTCAGCCTTTGTCGCAAAATCTAAATCCAAGCAATATCTCATGATTGGGTCACACCAGACCATGAGTAGCGAGTATTGGTATTTGAATGCCGACACACCGGGAGGAGTATTTACCATCTTTCAACCACGAGAACGTGGGCATGAATATGATGTCGATCATCTTGGCGAGCACTTTTTTATCCGCACCAATGATCACGCCAAAAATTTTCGATTAATGAAGACGACGGTTGATGCGACACAAAAGGCTCAATGGCAAGAAGTCATTCCGCATCGTGACGACGTATTCTTTGAGGCATTTGAACTATTTCGTGAATATGTGGTTGTCGAAGAACGCAAGCACGGTCTTATTCATCTACGAATTCTTCCGCATGCGCGAGAGCCTGAGCATGAGTTAGATTTTGGAGAGCCCACGTATCTTGCAACCTTGGGTGATAATTATGAAAGTGACACGTCTCTTCTTCGTTTTGGCTACACGTCCATGACGACGCCCATGACCATCTATGATTATCATATGGCAACACGAGAAAAAGTATTCTTAAAACAAGAGGAAGTTCTCGGTAATTTCCAGATCAGTCATTATCAAACTGAACGTCACTTTGCACTGGCTGCTGATGGAACCGAGATCCCAATATCCTTAGTGTATAGAAAAGGGTTTTCGCCAAATGGGGCGCATCCACTCTTACTGTATGGTTATGGGTCTTATGGTGCCAGTATGGATGCAAGTTTTAGCTCTCCGCGTCTGAGTTTATTAGATCATGGGTTTGTCTATGCCTTGGCTCATATTCGCGGTGGAGAGGAGTTAGGACGGCAGTGGTATGAAAATGGAAAATTACTCCAGAAGAAAAATACCTTTACAGACTTTATCGCCTGTGCAGAATTTCTCATTCAGCAAGGCTATGCAGATCCAGGCAGGGTCTATGCGATGGGTGGCAGTGCTGGTGGTCTTTTGATGGGCGCGGTCATGAATATGCGGCCAGAGCTGTTTCATGGCATGGTCGCACAAGTTCCCTTTGTTGATGTCGTCACCACAATGCTGGATTCAACGATTCCGCTCACGACTGGAGAATATGATGAGTGGGGTGATCCTCATCAGCGAGACTATTATGACTATATGCTGTCCTATTCGCCGTATGACAATGTGAAAATCACAGCGTATCCGCACCTGTTCGTGACAACCGGCTTGCACGATTCACAAGTCCAATATTGGGAGCCCGCCAAGTGGGTGGCTAAGTTACGTGCGCTCAAAACTGATGACCATCGGCTTCTGCTTAAAACGAATATGGAAGCTGGGCATGGCGGGGCTTCAGGTCGTTTTAAGCGCTATGAGGAAACCGCGATGATTTATGCATTTTTGTTAGATTTAGCCGGAGTGACTGATTCATAAAATTTGCCTTGCATTGTCTTTCTCTCTGTCTCCTTTTCTTCGTGAGACGATTGACTTTTCTCTTTTCCTGCTTATCTATATATCAACAACACACCCTTCCCAGCTGGGTAAGTGAAGGAAACGTATCGTCGTGATGACTATCATCAAGAAGGAGGGAAGAGACTATGTTAGTAAAATGGAATCCATATACTGAGTTAGAGCGGACGGTGCATGGGCTGTTTGATCGACCGTTTGGGTTGCGCCCAATTTGGGATGATCGAAATACAGAGGCTCTTGCTTGGCAGCCACCGGTCAATGTCTATGAGGACAAGGATCATGTGGTGATTGAAGCGCAGTTGCCTGGTATTGATCTGAGTGATATTGAGCTATCGGTCAAAGAGCAGACGTTGCATCTTCACGGTGAACGTAAGGCAGATGCGGAAAAATCCAAAGATGGGTATCACATTCAAGAGGCCCACTACGGATCTTTTTCCAGAAGTTTTTCACTGCCGAGTACTGTGAACTCTGAGGAAGTGAAAGCGGCCTATGACAAGGGAGTCTTAACGATTACGATTCCTAAGCAAGAAAAAGCCAAGCCGCGGACGATTCCAATCGAAGCGAAATAACATCCGCTGATTGTGTGTGATCAACGATGGCAGGTACGACCGGACGATGGTTGTGCCTGCCATTCAAAAGACGTGACAAGTGAAAAACAAGGAATGAGAAGCAAGAGAAGTAGGAACGATAAGACTCCTCCTTTTGCCCCCCCATCGCGATATCTTTTCCAAATACACCTGCCTTTATGAGCCTTTTCTTTATCGTGATCTAAAAATCTCTTGCCAGAAGGCTGGAGATTCTCTACATTCCTATTCATGACAGCGTGTTCCTTTCGGGCAACAATTCTGAGCATTCGACAACTCACCAGAGATATTCGAGAAATGACGTTGGAGATGCGTGCGCCGTCGGAGCTGTCCTTTCAACCTGGCCAATCGATTGCGGTGACAGTGCCTGATCAGAATTCAGGTTCATCCTTGCTACGATATTATTCCCTGGTGTCTCCGCCACATTCTTCTACGCAACTTATCTTATTATTGAATAGTCATGATCGCGGGAAGGGTTCGACCTTTCTCTTAGAGAATGAGATTGGCGCTGAGCTGCAAATATCGGGTCCTCATGGTTCCTTTATTCTACAAGATGATCTTGATCGTGAATTACTATTTGTCGGAACAGGAACAGGTATTGCACCATTATGGTCCATGATTGCGACATTATTCGCGGAGTCGTCTTCCCAACCTATTACGTTGTTCTGGGGCCTGCGCAATGAGTCCGATCGATATTATCTTCAGGAATTGGATCTGTGGAAATCTCATCATAAGAATTTCTCCTATGTCCTGACGCTCTCGCAACCAAGATCAGCGTGGAATGGGAGCACGGGTCGTGTGACTGATTTGCTTCAAACATATACGACCGCTGCTCATGTGGCAGCGTATGTCTGTGGTAATCGGGGGATGGTCAAGGAAGTCACTGATTTGCTGCATGAAAAAGGAGCATCTGCGGTGTATTGGGAGCGGCACGATGAAAAGAGCTAATATTGTTTATTGGCCTTTTAAGATACGAATTAAGATATGAATATACCGAAAGATCGCAGTCATCCTGGTTCGGTAAGAACTGATAGTAAGAGCGTGGGGCTCTATCTTCATATTCCATTTTGCGCGAAGCGGTGTCATTTTTGTTCTTTCTACTTAGTGACGCAGGAAGAGGGACGTATCGAAAGATTTATTCGTTCGCTCGAAATAGAGTTGGCACTCTCTGCAGTGCAGTTGGATCGAGCGGGGCAGTGCGTGTCAACGCTGTATATTGGAGGTGGCACGCCGACGGTATTGTCTGCGGCTCAATTGTCGCAGGTTCTGACGAGGATTGCGACACTGTATTCCGTAACAGATGACTGTGAAGTGACAGTTGAAGCGACACCGGAATCCTTATCACCGGAATATCTGGATACGATTTTAGAGGCCGGAGTGACACGGCTGAGTATTGGAATGCAAACGTTCGATCAAGAAGAACGGGCGTCCTTAGGTCTTTCCAGTACTCTTGAGGAGGCGATAACAGGAATTCGAGTGGCCCAACAGTCAGGTTTGCCTAATTTCAATTTGGATTTAATCTATGGGATTCCCGGCCAAACCACCTCGTCCTGGGACCGAACCCTTCGCCAAGCTTGTGAGTTCGAACCCACTCACCTCTCCTGTTATGCCCTTTCTGTGGAAGAAGGGACGCGGTTTGATGTAGAGTTGCGACGTGGTGAGCTGGATCTGGTGGAGACGGATGGTGAAAGACGGCTCCAGGTCCACGCGACTGAGCAATTGGCTATTGCTGGATATCACCAATACGAAATTTCCAATTGGTCGCAACCTGGTAGGCAGTGCCAACATAATCGGCGTTATTGGCAGGGGCAGGAGTATCTAGGCATGGGCCCAAGTGCTCAATCCTATGTAGCTGGATGTCGTTTTGGGAATGTGGCGAATCTTGTGCAGTATTGTCAGCGTCTAGAAATGGGTGAGTTGCCGGTTGTGGAACGGGAATCTTTGTCAGTCCTTCAACAAGACAAGGAGCGGGTCGTGTTCGGGCTACGACTGTTGGATGGTGTGCCAATCAATTGGGTTGAAGCGAATAAATGCGATCCTGTTTGGGCCGCGTCATTCGACTCCTTCTTAGCAGGGGAGTATATCGCACAAACTTCTGAACGCATGGCTTTGACATCAAAAGGTCGTCAGTTTGCAGATGAAATAGGCTACCAATTACTCTAGCGTGATGGCAGCTATTGGTTGGTGAGAGAGATTTTATGCGGCTAGGCCAACAACCCCAGGAGCCAGGATGCGAACCAAAAAAGACAAGCACCTGTGGCTCCAAGGAGCAGAAGAAGACCAAGAACGATGCCGCCAACATAGACCCAATCGCTGAGATTTGGAGTTGAAACTGTTCTTTGGCAATGCCGATGAAGCAATTGGGCATTTTGCACATTGCTTTTAAACCAAATTGAAAAGAGATCGCCAATTACTGGAATGGCTCCGATGATCATATTGATGGCGATATTCAGCGACATTCGTAAAATGACAATCCGAGGGACTCCTGCCTTTGTGGCGAGAACGAGGAGAGAAGATCCAATTGCATTGCTGAGAAAGTCGCCAATGCCAGGAATGAGACCAATGATTGGGTCCAGGCCAATCTTTATTGAGGTTCCAGGGATGGTGAGTGAAGAATCAAGCAGTTGTCCCAACGCTTTGGCAATCTGACCCAAATCTTTTTTATTCCACGCACGTTGATTTGGAGATTGAGGCGGAGACTGATGTGATGAATTCTCGTGCTTGCTCATAGTAGGTATTCTACCAGTCTTAGCGAGTAGATGTGCACTATGTTTGGGACGTATGAGAGACGCACGTCTGCTTATTTAACTGACATGTTTCTTACCGACTCAAGAACACATCCTTATCGTGCATCCTCTTAGCCCTATGCCGAACATTCCCCAATCTGAACCTTCATCAAAGCCCGTGCCTGTACGTCGTCTATCCAAAAGTCGTTTTTTGGCAGGCTTGCAATGTCATAAGCGGTTGTATTTGGAGATTCACTCGCCGGAATTGGCGACTCCGCCGACACCCGACCGTCGAGCCATTATGGATATGGGAACCGATGTGGGCGTACTTGCCAGAGAGTTCTTTCCGGGTGGGGTGTTGGTTGAAGAAACGCATCGTCAAATTCCAGCTGCGCTGAGTCGAACAGCCGAGTTGGTTCTTGATCCCACAGTGCAGGCGATTTTTGAAGGGGCCTTTGTGTGGCAAGACATTCTTGTTCGGGTTGATGTGATCGAACGGTTGGATGCGACACGTTGGCGGTTAATTGAAGTGAAAGCCACATCAAAAGTCAAAGCAACGCATCTTTATGACTTAGCCATTCAGTCGGCTGTGTTGGAAGGAGCAGGTCTTCTTGTCGATGGGTGTTATTTGATGCACCTCAATACACAGTATGTGTTTTTGGGGGGAGCGCTCAATCTGGAAGAAATGTTTGCGCTCGACAATATGACAGATGAGGTGCAGGCGCGTCGTGAGCGTGTTCAACCACAGCTCGAAGAGATGTGGGAGGTGTTACAGCAACCAGTCGCGCCCGTGATTGAGCCTGATGGACATTGTCAGCAACCTTATGAATGCCCGTTTTGGGCTCATTGCATCAAAGAGAAATCTCCACGTTGGGTCTTTCATCTTCCCGGCGGGGCGAAGTTGCAAAACATGCTGATTCAGGAAGGGGTGGAGACGATCGATGACATTCCTGCTCATATTCAATTGTCTGACATCCAGCAACATGTGAAAGCCAATGTGGAATGGATCTCACCGTTGTTGCGTGCTCGATTACAGTCGGTCCGGTACCCGGTTCATCATTTAGATTTTGAAACATTTATGCCGGCAATCCCTGTTTTTGCCCATACGCGGCCTTACAGGCCCATTCCTTTTCAGTGGTCAAATCACATTGAATATGAAGATGGGACCATTGTGCATCATCATTATTTGTGTGTGGACGGACGGGACCCGCGAGAAGAATTGGCCCACCGATTGTTGCTCAGCTTAGGTGAGACGGGAAGTGTGTGTGTCTATTCGGAGTATGAGCGGTTTTTACTGTTTGCACTAGGAGATTTTTTGCCACATTTAAAACCGGCGTTATCCAAAGTCGTGCGCCGTCTCTGGGATTTGCTTTCCGTCATTCAGCAACATTATTATCATCCGGATTTTCAGGGATCATTTTCGATCAAAACCGTTCTCCCGGCCTTGGTTCCTAAGTTGGCGTACGATGATTTAACGATTCAAAATGGTGCGGTTGCCGCAGTCATGTACCAAAAAATGGTTTTTTCGGAAACGGATCTGATGGAACGGGCACACACTGCGCAGGCCTTAGAAGAATATTGTGGCCGAGATACCTGGGCGATGGTTGAATTGCGCCGAGTCCTTATCGGACGAGTGGGCGGGAGTGTGCTCTAGAGCCACGAGATTGACTTCGTTGACCCATCCCTTAGTCGCTGTTAGAATTTGCGGCATCCTTTCGTGTTGAGTTCCAATTAGATTTCCGAGGCAATTGGTATTGATTTATCTGAATTATTTCGATCTGACGCATCTGGTGTGAATTGAACATGTTGCATATTCTGGTCTTGCATGGCCCTAATCTCAATTTGTTGGGAGTTCGAGAACCGGAGGTGTATGGGGCAACAACCTTAGATGAGATTAATGCCATGCTCCTGACATTGGGGAAAGACCTAGGAGTCTCGGTGGAAGCGCGGCAATCGAATAACGAAGGGGAATTAGTTACCTGGATTCAGCAGGCCCAGCCACAATTTCAAGGGCTGCTGTTAAATGCCGCTGCCTACACGCATACGAGCATTGCTCTACGGGATGCGATCGTTGGCGTGGGATTGCCAATGGTTGAAGTTCATTTGTCAAACATTCATCGTCGAGAATCGTTTCGCCATCATTCATATCTGGCTTCAGTGGCGCTCGGGCAAATTGTAGGATTTGGCCCGCACAGTTATGCGTTAGGATTGAGAGCTTTAGTGAATGCGCTGCAAGAGACTGTCTAAGACTGTCAATGCTTTTAACGCGAGGAGTGATATCACGTGATTTCAACAGCTGATTTTCGTAATGGGGTGCGGCTTGAGCTGGATGGCCAACCCTATCACATTGTCGAGTTCCAGCATGTCAAACCAGGAAAAGGTCCTGCGTTTGTGCGAACGAAATTAAAAGGCTATAAGACTGGAAATGTCATTGATCGCACATTTCGTTCTGGAGAGAAATTCGAAGAACCTGATTTAGACGAATGCGAAATGCAATTTCTGTATTGTGGTGGGGATGAGTATTCGTTCATGGATACGTCCAGCTATGAGCAAGTGACATATTCCAAAAAACAATTGGGTGAGAATGTCGATTTAATGAAAGAAAATACGATTTGAAGTTTTTAGTGTATCAAGGTGATGTCATCTCAGTGGAATTGCCAATATTTATGGAACTCAAGGTGGTGGAAACCGATCCGGGTGTTCGTGGCGATACGGCATCAGGAGGAACGAAGCCTGCTACAGTGGAAACAGGGGCGACCATTAAAGTGCCTCTCTATCTTGAATCTGGAGAGATCATCAAAATTGATACGAGAACACGCGTCTACGTTGAGCGAGTTCGCTAAGTTTTTTTCTTACGCCGATAGGTTTTAGTCATACACATTATGCCTGATTCATCTAGACGAGAAATCGAAGATCTTGTCGAGCTTCTCAACCGGTACCATCTCACGGAGCTGGAACTTGAAAAAAAAGGTGTGAGAATTCGTGTGCGGCGAGATCCTGCTCCCACCTTCGCGTCACCTGTTGTTGATGTTGCGAAGACAGCTGAGGCTATTTCACCATCGGTATCTGAATCGTCACCCCAAGCCGTTGAATCATCACAGTTTCTGACCATCACATCACCGATCGTGGGGACGTTTTATCGTGCCTCTTCCCCTGACGCAGATCCGTATGTCGACGAAGGGGCATTTGTCACAAAAGGGCAAGTGCTGTGTATTGTTGAAGCCATGAAGCTTATGAATGAAATTGAAGCAGAGGCGGATGGAAAAGTCGTCAAAATTCTTGTCGAGAGTATGACGCCGGTTGAGTTTGGCCAACCGCTCTTCTTGATTGATCCGCAATAGCATTCATGCCGGATATTGCCTTTCCTGCTGGTGACAATGCCACATAGTCTTTTTGAAATA
>QIMB01000492.1 GCA_003233615.1 Nitrospirota bacterium | reverse complement strand
GCTTCACTCGCTGTGTGGTGCCTGCTCCCAATCTTGAGCAGTTGAAACCGATTCAGGGAATTGAGGTGGTGGGTATCAAAGAAATTGGAGAAATTTGGGATGTGGTGGCTTGCCCTTCGTCATAAAGCGGATCTATATAAGCGATGTGCAGTGAGTCTGCAATGGCTCTGTATCATATGCTGTCTGTGGCTGACAGGCTGTGCGAGTGTCTTTCAGGGTTCGTTTACAGCCGTTTCTCATGATCGCAGTCAACAGGTCCTTGAGGCGTTACGCCAAAAGGAAGACACGATTCGTACGCTTCGTGGTCTGTTCCAAGCCTCTGTGTCTGGTTCTGGTATTCCATTTTCTCAACGATTTAATGGGATGATGTCCTATGACAGCCCAGATCGGATGCATCTCCAAGGGTTTTTACGTTTTGGCGTACCCATGATGGATTTTCATCGTGAAGGGAACATCTACGAGCTCTCTTTCCCTGCTGAACATGAACGTATTACGGGGTATGTGAATGGTGGTCCCGTGCACACGCAATGGGACCAAACCGTGCAGTTAAGCGTTCGGGCGATTGATGCGGTGTTAGGGAAAATTGCAGGATTATCACATGACGAGATTCGAGTGTTCGAAGGAACCACGCATTATCGTCTTGATATCGTAGATAGTTTATCTGACGGTCTTGCGATTCAAGAAGATTTTTTGGTTCGTACCTGGGTGGATGCGCAAACGTTAGACTTGGCGTTGATTGAGTACCGAAGATCCTCTGATCAGGTGGTGGTAGTTTCTGTGGAATGTGAGGATTATCGTGATGTCACGGCTCCAGCAATCTTAGAGCAGAGACGTATTCGATTGCCCTTCGTGGTCAAGGCGACTGACCATCGTCAGAACGGCGGATCGATCACGCTTAATTTTCAAGAGTTTGTGCTGAACGCTGTTTGACTACATTCAGTCATACAAGCGAGTGAGAGTAAAGGATACCCTATGTTATGATTTTTTTAGCGCTTGAAACTGCAACATCGCACTCAGACATGGCTATTTTTCACGACGAGGAACTGCTTGGATATGCGGAATGCGATTCTACGCAGTCCCTCACAACGCAGATTATTCCAACGTTTCATCAGCTTCTTCAACGAGTGTCATTAACAGTCACAGATCTTGAAGGTTTGGCTGTGTCCATCGGGCCTGGAAGATTTACAGGTTTGCGGGTTGGGCTGGCCACTATGACGGCGTTGCGATTTGCTTTAAAGATTCCGCTTGTCGGCGTCTCGACCCTGGAAGGGTTGGCTTGGAATCTGCCACATTCTCCATTGCCGATAGTCAGTACGGTGTCGATTCGTGCAGGTATGATGTATTGGGGGCTTTTTGATTGGGAGCATGGTCAGTTGGTTGGTCGCAAAACAGATCAAATTGGAACAGCGGCAGAAGTATGCACAAACCTCTCTGGGCCAACTATTATTTTAGGAGATGGGTGGATGCGCAATCAGGATACTCAAGAATTAGACTGTGCATTCGTTGTAGAAGGGCCTGCTGATGCCATGTGGCCATCAGCCAAGGGAATTGGTTGCGCAGGACGAGTGTTACTAAAAGAAGGCCAGACACTCCCGGAGGGCTGTAGCCCGCGATATATTCAACCGTCCTATGCAGAAATGTCTCACCAAGGTTCTATCGCAAGTCACACGCAAGCTTCGAAAACTGATTGAGAGCTCATGTCAGAGATGGAAAAGACTAGTGGTTCACATTCTGCTGACTCCAATCCATGGACTATTCAAGACGCGACTGTAGAGCATCTCGATGCGTTAGTCGTGCTCGAAGAGGCCTGCTTTTCTGTCCCATGGTCCAGGCAAAGTTTTGAAGCTGAATTAGCCGGAAATCAGTTTAGCCGTGTGTGCATGATCGTGAATCCAGGGCAAGGATGTAAAATTGAAGTAATTAGTTATATTTGTGCGTGGATTGTCTTTGAGGAAATTCGCTTTTTAAATGTGGCCGTTCATCCAGCATTTCGTCGTCAAGGCCTAGCAAGGCAATTGATTTGTCACGTGCTGCGTCTTGGTGCAGACGCTGGCTGTTGCCGGGGACTGTTGGAAGTGAGGAAGGCGAATACGTCTGCGAGAAATCTCTATGAATACTTTAATTTTACTGCGTATGGGACACGAAAATCCTACTATACGAATCCTACTGAGGATGCTATTCTTATGAGGTTAGAATCTCTTATTCCATTGCAAACTGAAAGGAGGGATGAGCGCAATCAATCAGTTGGTAGTCAGACAACCATTCACATAATTTCAGGATGAATCAGAAGTCTATCCGAGGTTAGCGATCATTACGAGGTTGTGTTGGCTTGAGTCAGATGTTTTGATCCATTGAGGTGAATAGTGAGGACTCTTGAACGAAAAGGATCGGACAATCTGGCGAAATCCAGAACAATTGCAGTAGATCAGTCTCATCTTGGCCAGGCTTCTAAGTGAAAGGAGGGTCCCTATGATGACTGATGACCAGATTGCCGAGAGTTTACGGACTTCAAATCAGGAGTATCGAGATTTGCAAGAGTCTCATCACCGGTTAGACATGGAATTGCAACAATTGCTCAAGCATCATGTGCTGACGCCTCAAGAGGAAACAGTCAAGAAACACCTTCAAAAAGAGAAATTGGGAAAGAAAGATCGAATGGCGGTGTTTGTGCGAGAATATCGCGCTTCGTTTATACAAATTGGAACGTCAGGATAATACCTAAATTGAGCGATTTTTTATGGCGATCTGCACCAATCCCTTGCGTGCCAGCGGTTATGACAAGCCTCGACAGACCAATCTGGTCTGCCTGCGTTTTTCACAACCCCTGGCATCTCAAGGTCTTGGTACATCTCATCCATAAGAATCACTCAACGTAGGTAATAGGTTTGTCTGCTTTGCTACGTTTTCCCCCATCTACATAATGGCTGCTTTTTCTCCAACCATGGTCATCAAGATGGTGGTGCCTCCGCTTCAGCGCCACATCAAAGAAATCAAACGCCGGCTATACGTGGTAGGTGCGACACTTATGGTGTTTTTTGTCGTCGCCTTTTCCTACTCGGGCGTGTTGATCGAATGGTTCAAGGAGCCGTTTGAGGACGATTTAATTTTTTATGCCCCGGCAGAGGCGCTGATGGCTTCCATCAAAATTGCATTTTTAGCAGCCATCATCATGAGTATGCCGATGATTCTGTATCAATTTTGGAAATTTATTGAGCCGGCGTTATTGAAGAAAGAGCAACGCTGGGCCGTCCCGCTCTTTTTCCTTGGCCTTGGTTTTTTTCTCTTGGGTCTAGCATTTTGCAACCAGATTATTCTCCCACTCGTCATCGACTTCTTTGTTGCCTTCGGGATGGATCGAGACATCACCCCGGAATTAGCCGTGGGGATGTACGTGGATTTCAATGTCAAGTTTCTTCTGGCATTTGGCTTTGCATTTGAAATTCCTCTCGTTCTTTCACTCTTAGCACGAGTCGGATTTGTTCAGGCTCCGATGTTGGTTCAGTATCGTAAGCATGCTGCGATGGTGGCGTTGATCGTATCAGCAGTGATTACACCAGATGCGACGTTGTTCACTATGTTACTGATGGCGGTTCCTTTGATTGTGCTCTATGAAATCGGTATTTGGGGTGCGAAGTATTTTGGCCGTCTTCCCCAGCCAAAGACTGAGACTGAAGACGATGTCTTTAGCGGTGAAGAGTCCGACTCTGTTGCAGCAGATGATCCGAAGGGTTTGTGAATCGAGTGGATGATGAGTCACTAAAGATTATGAGAAGAATCCGAGGCATTGTGTTGCTGTGTGGGATGTTGTCGCTGATCTCTCAAATTGTATGTGCTGAGACGCGACCTGTTTCTTTTTCAGTGTATCCGACATCTAATGTGCCTTTGCTTCACGGGAGTGACTCGGATCAACCATGGCAGGGCGCGGCACCGAGCATTCAGGCGCTTGTCGTGACGCCTGCTGGCGTTGTCTATGCTGGATCGTTTGGGATGGGGCTGTTTCGAAGCACGAATAAAGGGCAGTCTTGGGAAACGCTCAATCGTGGTCTGACTGATCCCTTCCTGCTCTGTCTTGCCGTGATGCCCGGGCATCATGTGTATGCTGGAACGATGCGAGGTGGGGTGTATCGTCTTTCCTTGCAAGGTGAACAATGGGAGTCTATTAGTCAGGGCTTAGAGGATACTGAGGTCAAATCGTTTCTCATTCATGAAGGGCGAGTCTATGCGGGCACAGGTCAAGGTGTGCATCGTTGGGTGGAAGCTGATCAACGATGGATGAAGACCGGAATTGGATTAGACCAAGTGTTGGTTCCAGGTTTAGCCATGATGGATGATGGACGACTCTTGGCGGCGACGTCAGGGAAAGGGCTGCATTATATTCAAATTGGGCAAGCAGACCAATCACAATGGGTTGATTCACATTCCGTGTTTGTGGATCCTCGAGAACGGTTACCTCATCGGTATATTCGTGTGGTGGCAATCAATCACGCGCAACATATTTTTTTGGGTACTCAAGATGGTGGCATCTTTCGGAGTATGGATCGCGGCGTGTCTTGGTTTTCGTTGAGCCGGCATCTTCCCAATGACTCCATTCGAGGCATTGTGCCCATTGATCAGGATGTGGTGGTCGCGACGGGCAAAGGGGTCTTTCGATGGAAACATGAGGAACAGCAATGGCATGAGATGAATGAAGGGCTGACTCGCTTGGCCATCCAAAGTTTGACGATTGCAAGTACGGGCGATTGGTATGTAGGAACAAGTAGCGGAGCCTTTCGGAGTGATGATGAAGGTGCGCATTGGAAGAATATCAGTCAGGGGTTTGGCATACAGATGGTCCCTAAGGGACCGTATGACTAATGAGAGTTCTTTGAAGCAGTGAAACGTGAGCAGTACGGAGTGAGTAGCACGGAGCGAAAAAAGGAAACATCCTCATTCTTCACATTTCGTCCCTCATGTTTTTCACTCTTGACTCCTTCCTTTTTGCTTCTCACTAGTTTTTAAGAAAGGGTGCAATAATGAGTGACGTGACGGTGAATGATCAGACGCGAGTGCACATTGCCATTCAAGTGGAAGAGGAGTCGTGGGGTGAGATTCAGTTGAAATTATTCCCTGATCTTGCACCGAATCATGTGGAAAATCTGGTGACCTTAGCCAATAAGAATTTTTATGATGGGACGACGTTCCATCGTGTTATTCCAGGATTTATGATTCAGGGAGGTGATCCCAACAGTAAGGATGCTGATCGGTCCCGTCACGGGACAGGTGGGCCAGGGCATCAAGTGAATGCGGAATTTAACAAAAGGTCTCATACGCGTGGCACGGTGTCTATGGCCAGATCACAAGATCCCAATAGTGCTGGATCGCAGTTTTTCATTTGTGTGGCCGATGCGAATTTCCTGGATGGCCAATATACGGCTTTTGGCGAAGTGGTAAGTGGTATGGAGATTGTTGATCGTATCGTGAATGTTCAACGAGATGGCAATGATAATCCGCTCAAGCGCGTTGAGATGAAACTCACCATCATTGAAACTCATGCCTGAACGATGGGGGTTCGGCTTTATCCTCTTGGTGTTTGCCTGGAGTAGTCTCGGCTGTGCGACTCCACCGTTGTATTCATATCTTGTCTATGAAAATCCGACAACGTTTGTCCGTTTAGAATCTTCACCATGGGTCGACACAGATCTTCCTCACACGTGGAATGCGCATCCTACGACCCTTTCTCGCCGCCAAATCTATAATGCATTAGAAGGTCTTCGTGTGCGAGAGCATCGCGCGACTCCAATCAAGTGGGTGCGTGGAGAGGCAGAGGTGGAACCGGCTTTTCGCAAAGACGAGATTGAGTTGTTACTCCCTCGGTTAATTGAAGGTTTGGAATTAGCCGTTCCTCAGGAATTAGTGACGTTTTATGTGAGCCACCCCTTGAATGCCACCAAACGAGAAGTGACGTCAGGTGGACTCTATATCTTCGAGGGGCAATTACATATTATTTTGAGCAATTATCGGGCGGTGTATGCAATTCCTCCCGCAGGCCTTATTTATGATCGACGGTATCCATTATTTTCTTTGGGGCCTTTGGGTGTTGATGTTTTCTATGAAACTAAAGGGGAGGAAATCGTGTGGGCGAAAGAGGAAGGCCTCTTTGATGCAATCTTTGGCGACGAACGGAGTGGAGAGATTGTGTTGGATCTCTCGCGTTTATCAATGATGCATATGTAACATGGAGTGAAAATAATGAAGGGGAATGTTGAAAAAATCCGCCAGCGGCGTTCTCGCCTTTTTGCCGTGCTCACGTACTGAGAGTGCGCACCGCGCGTCAAAAAGACTGCGGCCTTGCTGGACGGACCCTTCGAAAAGACTCAGGACATGATTTTTTGAACATTCCCTTGGCTCTTGACGTCGATTGTTCCTCGGGCATTCATGTGCCATGCGGAGTGAAATATTCAACAGGCCCTGAAGGTGAGGCCTCAGATTGAATATTTCAGAGGCCGCACCTTACGTATCGTTTATTGAGATGTCTTTGCAGACGTGACCGTAGCTTCAGGTTCTGGACAGACATCAGTCGTCATATACAGCAAGTAATTTCCCATGCCTCGAATATCACCTTGTTGTTCTAAAGGTCGGTGATGCACTAACACCATTTCGTACTCCTCTTCGGTACTCACGGGAAAACCAATGGGATTTGAATAGACTTGGCGGTCAGGAAAGCCTACCAGTGTTCCATCAAGCAACACATCAGGTACGGTGCGCAATAACGTTTGTTGGCGTGTGCGATTTTCTAGAGCGATCAGTAAGGCTCCATTATGCGAGTGAGGATAGGCAAACTTCACGCATCCACCGACTAAAAATTTAAGCGGCTCTTTTATGACGTGAACGCCTGGTTCGATAGCAATGCCCTCATCTGATTGATTGGCCGGCCGTTGATCAAATTTGCTGAAGCACACCACATTGACTCCGACTTGATACACCTGCATGGGATGCAACTCTTCTCCCTTTGGTGCGGTATAAATAGTAAAGCGAGCGAGCACATTCTTGATTGGAGCAGCTTTGTGGTAAAAGGCCACGAGAGCCATCAGTTTATGGGTTCGATCAAGCTTGACCCCATGTCCCACAGGAAAGCGCGTTTCCCGCATTTCCATTCCTGCTCCAGCAAAAAATAGCGGTTCCCCTGGACAGGAAATGCTATCTTGATCCATATCCAAGAGCAGAATATGGTGGAGATATTCTCGTGGCAACGTTTTTCCTTCTGTCGTAAAGATCTCGGTCTTATACCCTGTCATGTAGCGGTCTTCGGGAATGTTGAAGAAATGTTTCGGCATACTAGCTGCTAAATCACCGCTATGTCCGACAGGAAGATCAATAGGCCCGAAGGTAATTGTGATGCTATCGGCTTCTAGCGTGACTGACGTCATGGGTGTATTCAGTGTGGGAATTTTATGAGACCCATGAGATTCTTGATCATGTGCCAAGGCAAGTTGTACTGTGAAGCAACAGAGAAATATCGCTACGTAACAAATCCGTCGAAACATGAGGACTCTCCTTTTAGTAAATGGGGCAGCGTATAGGATGATGAGGATGTTCACGCGGTGGTGCGTCGTCTGGAAACGAAGCTGAGAGCAATACAAGAGTCTTGATGTGCCAAAATCATGAATCTTTCAAGAGCCGATTCTGTTCGGGGAATTGAAGACATTCGTGGAGAGGGAGATACGAAATACTTGATATTGAGTATCATAATCTAACCTGCGCGATAATATCGAGTCAAGAAAATGGTCAACAAGAATCTAGGCCAATCTGTAGACAGAGTGATTTGATTCTCGATCTTCATGACTAGAAAAAAAACGGTGTAAGCAATGAAGAAATCTCAATCTTCCAAGAATGCCTCAAAATTATCGAACAACAGGACTGACGCAGAGCCGGTGACCAATCGATTGGCAGAACGACGCAAACAACACGGTCTTTCACAAGCAGAATTGGCAAAGCGGGCAGGAATCACTCGGCAGGCTATCTATGCCATTGAAGCCAATCAATATCTTCCGAGTACGCATATTTCGCTTCAATTAGCTGACGTCCTAGCGTGTTCGGTAGAAGATCTGTTTTGTCTTCAAGAAAAAGAAATCATTATTGAAGCTGAACTGATTGGAGCTTCGCCAATCAGAAAAACCCCCATGCGTGTGAAGCTGTCGCAAGTGGGGTTGCGAATGCTTGCACGACCGATGGTGGAATTGGGAGACATCTTGAATTTCGTGATGCCCGCCGATGGAGTGATCGTGGAGGATGCTACGAAGAGATCTCTTAAAAAAAATGCAAAAGTCGCGGTGAAACTCTTACATGCACGGAACGTTATTGAACAGAATATTGTGATTGCTGGATGTGACCCCGCATTATTTTTGGCAGGAGAACATGTCCGAAAAAATCATGCACTTGCGGGTGTGACCAATTGGACCATGGGAAGTGCGAACGCACTGGATGCGCTACAACGAGGCGAAGTGCATATGGCGGGACTGCATTTGGTCGATATGAAATCAGGACAAAGTAATATTCCTTATCTCAAACGCCATGCGCGAAATCGTGGTTTGGTTGGAGTACATTTTGCCTCATGGGTGCAAGGCTTGCTCATACGGGTAGGAAATCCTAAACGGATTCGTACGGTTCAGGATTTTATCAAGCCCGGTGTGCGTCTGATCAATCGTGAGCCCGGAGCGGGTGCCAGATTTTTCTTAGATGCGCTGCTTGAGCAAGTAGGGCTAACAGGAGAGCGGATTAAAGGCTATCAACATGAAGCGAGTTCTCATTTAGAAGTGGCTCGTCATATTCGAGATGGGATGGCCCTATCAGTACGGATTAGACTTTATTCCGCTCCGGGAAGAGCGCTATGACTTAATCATGCGAACCGATTTTCTGCAGTCGCACCCTATGGCCTCAAAATTTCTCGATGCCGTCGTGAGCCAACCCTTCCGACGAGAGATCGAAGCCCTCGGCGGCTACAACCTCAGTGAGGTTGGCAAAATCCTCGAATGGTAACGAGAAGTTTTACTCCTACCCTTCCCGTACTCGCTTTCTGCTCCGTTATTCCCGACATTTTTTATCGGGAATCCATCTGCTTCCTGTGCATAGCCCCATAAATACACATACAGAGGCATGACCACTTCAAGCATTGCATAGATTGTCAATTTAATTGCCAATCTATGTATCACTCGATATACTTAGAACATGATTCCTCGTCGCCTTGAACCGAAACTTCGAGAGCTGGCTCGGTACTATCCTGTCGTAGCCGTGACAGGCCCACGCCAGTCAGGAAAAACCACATTATGCCAGAAAGTATTTCCCAAGAAAGCGTATGTGTCGCTTGAAGCTCTTGATGCACGAGACTATGCACGAACCGACCCACGAGGCTTCTTTACGGAATATAAGAAGGGAGCCATTATTGATGAGGTTCAACATGTCCCGGAATTGCTCAGTTATTTACAAGGTGAGGTAGATACCCAACCAGAATCAGGACGTTTTATTCTTACCGGCTCTCAACATTTCGGGCTGTCCCAGTCCATTGCCCAATCTTTGGCTGGTCGTTGTGGAATATTGGTCCTTCTCCCTCTCAGCTTTGACGAACTGAGTCAATTCAAAACCTCTCCCGACGAACTTTACCAAGTCCTCTGGCAAGGTGCCTACCCAAGGATTTACGATCGCAAGATTCCTCCCCACCAATGGCTCGCGGACTACGTCACCACCTACATTCAGCGTGATGTTCGCCAGCTCGTCAACGTCAGTGATTTGCAGGCCTTTTCTGGATTCTTGAAACTTTGTGCTGGACGTACTGCCCAGGAATTGAATGCTTCAAAACTCAGCAATGATGTAGGCGTCTCTCACAATACTGTTCGTGCCTGGCTCTCCGTATTGGAAGCCAGCTATATCATCCATCGACTGCCAGCGTGGTTTACCAATGTACGCAAGCAGGTCGTCAAGGCTCCCAAAATCCATTTTATTGATTCTGGTCTGACCTGCTACCTTTTAGGAATCACTGAGCCTCAACAGCTTCGCCACCATCCTCAGCGCGGAGCCATATTCGAAAGTTGGGTGGTCTCGGAACTATTCAAGAATCTCGTACATCGAGGGAAACATGCCAATCTCTTTCACTATCGAGAGGCGCGAGGATTGGAAATTGATCTGATCATTGAAGATGGCCAACAACTACATGCCATCGAGATTAAATCGGCTGAGACAATAGCATCGGATGCTTTCACGAATCTCCAACGCTTCATTCATCGCCTAACCGATGCAAAAGACTCTCGAACTCTTGCCTCAACCCTCATCTACGGTGGCGAAGAATCGCAACGACGCACCCACGCCAGAGTCACCCCATGGCGGCAGGTCAATTCGCTCAAGATATGACCAAGGATTAGTTGAGATATGACGTGAGAAGGAATGCCGTCGAAGGCAGCAATTCCCTATTGTCATGTGAATAAGAACTTCTCTTTCTTTTCACAAAGAAGTGGGGCACTTTTCTGTGTGAAAAGTTTCGGACGTACTTTGCGAAAGCCGCTTACCTTGCATGGAAACGACCAAGGTAGGAAATGAGGTCATCGTGAGGAAGCAAGGCATGGTCATAAAGTGGTGATGTATCTGGTCAAACGTTGTGCATAGGTTTGAGTATAATAAATCACAGATCCATGCTTCAAAAAGGAGTTGCAAAAGGGTGGGGGTTAGGGCGTATTAGTCAACAAAAGATTGGATCCGATTCTTAGTGGTGAAGACCGTTAGATGAAATAGCCCCTTGTTTGTTGGAATGATCGTATGACATACACTCCAGAAGACTCAGAAAAGCTTTCGCTGGACTGTGATAAAATTCTTGGTGACCTCCAAGCCTTAATGGAGGAATGCGTATGCCAGGGGCAAGAGACTCCTGGCGAACGTGCTCAAGAATATATGCTTCATGGTGCAGGTCGCCGAGTTAAAGTTTTGCTTAGGTCGCTGGAGAACATTTTTCAACTATTTCCTCCTTCACAGGAGCACCCGTTAAAGCCTGAAGACCTCTCAGACGTGCAGATCAATTTGCATGCTTTCATGATCAATTTATATGGGATTTTTGAAAACTGGGCTTGGGCATTCATTTATCGACATGGCTTAGAATCAGAAATCGGTGCCCGGCATAATGTCGGCCTTTTCAAAAAGAGGACCCAAGGCTTTCTACCTTCCGTGCTCAAGGATTATTTGCAATCCGAATCAACTTCAAACTGGCAGGAAAAGTACCTCAAGAATTATCGAGACGCCTTGGCCCATCGAATCCCGCTATATATTCCACCAGCAACTTTCACACCGGAAGAGTGGGATCAATATAACAGACTCACAGAAGAACAGTTTCAGGATATTGCCACGATGCCACGGAATAGATTTCAAGATACGTTGACCGAACAAGAAAGTATTGGGCGGCCCTGCTTTGAATTCTTGCATGCATTTTCCAAAGAAGAAGGGGCGGGTTCCCTCGCGCTTCATACGCAATTGTTATGCGATAGTATGCTCGTCATAGAATTCGGGAATATGTTTTGTGCTGAGTGGCACCAACGGGCGTATCCTTCCGATCCAGTTAACCGTGGATGGCGATTTAGAGCCCGTAGTATTTTAAATGTAATGTCGAGGAGACTTAAGAGTTGGGAGAGCCGTCTGTAAAAAGAAATGCGGTCTTCTACCCACTTTTATGGAACATGTTCAAACATTCTGCATATGGATTCTAATGGATGTTGGGGCAAGTCTGTTGTTGCGTAATTTAGCTCCGAACAATCAGTAGGAATTTGTTTTGAGAATTATGTTTGATTACGAAGCGCTGCTTGTTTGAAGGTTTCCAGGAAAAGAGTTGTTTCGCGAGTCCTAGGAGATGTCCAGAAATCGAAGAATATTCACAAGAGGAGATTACGCCGTGTCCGATACCAATAAAGTGACTTACTTAAAATATTACAAACAACCTGATTTCTGGGTGACACATGTTGATCTGACTTTTGATCTGCGTGATGGAGAGACTCTTGTCAGTGCCAAATTACAGGTTGCCAAAAATGGCGATCATCATAATCCGCTCGTTCTGGATGGCGAAGAACTGGATTTGCTGGAGGTGAAGCTGAATGGCGTGACTATCGCTAAGGGAGCGAATTTAGCGGAAGGCTATGTGGTTGATTCAGAATTCCTTTCTCTCCAACCCACACAGGATAAATTCACTCTCGACACGCTCGTTAGGATTCATCCTGAAAAGAATACGGCACTTGAAGGGCTCTTTAAATCAAGTGGGAACTGGTGTACGCAATGTGAGGCTGAAGGGTTTCGGCGGATCACGTATTTCCCTGACCGCCCGGATAATATGGCGACCTACACGACCAAGATTATTGCTGATCAATCAACAGCTCCTGTCCTTCTTTCTAATGGCAATCTCGTCGATCAAGGGCAGACAGATGATGGGCGTCATTATGTGGTGTGGGAAGACCCTTTCCCAAAGCCCAGTTATTTGTTTGCCCTTGTCGCGGGTGATTTAGCATGTCTTGAAGATGCTTTTGTGACAACAAGCGGTCGTCAGGTGGCGTTGCGTATTTATGCCGAGGCGAAAGATCTGGATAAACTTGAACATGCTATGGCCTCTCTAAAAAAATCCATGAAATGGGATGAGGAGGTGTATGGTCGTGAATATGATCTGGACCTTTTCAATATTGTCGCTGTTGACGATTTCAATATGGGCGCCATGGAAAATAAATCGCTCAATATCTTCAACACGAAGTTTGTGTTGGCGCATCCTTCCACAGCCACCGATACCGACTATGAAGCCGTAGAAGGTGTGGTGGCGCACGAATATTTTCACAACTGGACAGGCAACCGTGTGACTTGTCGTGACTGGTATCAGCTGTGTTTGAAAGAAGGGTTGACGGTCTTTCGAGATCAGGAATTTTCCGGAGATATGGGTTCGCAGGCAGTGAATCGCATTA
>QIMB01000337.1 GCA_003233615.1 Nitrospirota bacterium | reverse complement strand
GCAACAGTCTTGGGAATTCTGCCTTTCCTTTTTGCATCTTTGTTTTCTACTCCCTGCCAAAATTTTTGAATGATTGCATAATGCTCTGGGCGTTTGATGAATGCCAAAAGCTTAGGATTTAGAGGAAGGCTCCCTTTTTCAGGAGCTTCCTTTATATGCCTGTTTCCTTGGGTGTGCGTGTTCATGGCCAAAATATTATCTCAAAAGAGTAACATTCTTGAAAGTATGGCTAGGCGATAACTATTTGGGACGTCCACCATTCGGTATACAGACCCTTCGTGGTCTTCGTCAGCATCAAACCGCATGGATGACGGTGAATTCTGGATGGATTATTCTTATTGATATAATAAGGCCACGGTGGACGTACAACTGAGGACTGTTAACTAGGAAAATTACCACGAGCAATTTCGATGTCAAAATTCGAGAAAATTTCAATCTTGGTGATTGTTTTAGTTATTTCCATTGCTGGGAGGTGGACATACTTAGAAACGAAAAAATGGTCTATTCAGGGGGAAGGGCCAATCACAGAAATAAGGGGTGATGACACGGGCATACAAATTATTATTCGGGAGCAATCATCTTTTGAGCAAGTACTAAATTACGATCTGTTTCACGGGTTTCATCCAGCAATGGTGGAAGGAGAATATCCAGGAAATAGGAAACCAGACGGTCAGATAATCGAGGATAATGTTGATTATTTAGTTTTTGGAGTTCATGGGGGAAGGATTCTTCAACATTCATACGCTGAGTATAACGACGGACATATGTATAGGACAGATATTCTAGAATTTAGGCCATCAGTTATGCACCTTGAAGAAATGTTTAATTATGACGTCTTGCGATTTATTCCCAAATATGGCACCCATGAATGGATCCTCATTAAGAAGGAAAAGGAAGAGGAGGGCTCACGTTTTCATGTCGAAATGGAAAGTGGTTTTGTCGAAATAGAAGGGCGTTTAGTCAAGAAGTTAATCTGGGAAATAAATTATTGAAAAAGAGGGCATGATACCCACAAGGGTGGTCGATCCGTTTTCCTTTATTTACAGAAACTCTTAGGTTGCGCATGGGTTGCGGGGTTGCGGACAGGTGACCCTGTTTGGTCTATGCCTGTCTAACTAAAATGGCAGGAAATGGGCTATTTACTGAGGTTTGAGAAGAGGCTGAGCAGTTTAGCAAACCGTTGCCTTCGGCCACTCGGCCACCTCTCCGCGCAAGATATGTTGTGTTATTTCAGTGTGATACGTTTTTTTGTGTGCTGTTTAGCTGCCTACGCAAAGCACTACCCAATCATTTTTTATGTCAGTTTATCCACAGAGCATTCGGTTTCGAACAGGTGACCGTAGATGTCGAAGGTGACGTTCATGGAGCTGTTCATACACGATCCATTAAATTAACATATCGTACAGTTTGGCACCAGGCTCTAGTAAGTGTGAAGCAAGACTAACTCTCGAGCTGTGCAGTCACATTCTCTCAAGTCCTTATCTATTGCTGATTTTTTTCTCGTGTTGCTAAGATGATACCAGCACACTCATTTGCGTCTGGCCTCTATTTCATAGTAAGGGCTCGAAAAAAAATACTTCCCATTTTCGTATCCCACCTTCAGGCCATCTTAGGCCGATCTTTACTCGCACAATTCTCAACGTCGTCCATGCGACGTCTCCGGGTAACTCCCTCAGGTCGACCAAATCTTCCCTAAACCTGGGCGAGAATTCTGAGAAGGTATTCTTTCGCGAACCCTAAGGGACAGTTAAAAGGAATGGTCTCCATGGATAGACAGAAATAGCGGTGCAAATACGCGACTTTCAGCTGTGAGAAATCCTTGTTCTCGGAATCCATGGTATGTGATCGCAATTTCCGTGTCAGAACCTCTCCAGGTGTATTGTTGATTGAGTCCTCGCATCATAGAGGCATGCGTCCGATCAATTTTCCCAAAGCGGCCTTCTAAGTATCGTAACAATGCCTTGTGCGTCAAGGCACTCTTGTAACGGAAAATGGCTCGTGCATAGTGATTCTCTAATCCATACAATTTGACTGACTCCATAGGAATTCCTTCCACGTGAGGGACTCCTTGTTTAAGTGTATACACATGGAGCGTATCGGATGTGTCAATTTCTTTGAGGTCAGCGCGAGTTGCAAGGGAGGCTCCCCAAGTGATACCAAAAAACCCTTTGGGGTCTTCTTTGATTGGCATTCCGTATGTTGCCGTTGCTGATAACGACAGGAGGGCAAGGAAGCTTACACATATCCATTTATACGCTGTAGCAGTCGTTGGGTGATGGAGGGATTGTGGTGAGTTCATGGGACGTCACAACGGTACCATGGCTGTGAAGTGGGGGCAATCTCGATAGAATCCTATAGTAGGAATATTGAAAAAATCAGCCAGCGGCGTTCCCGCCTATGCCGAAGCGTCTTCGCGTAGGCAGCTTGCCCTTTTGTCGTGCTCACGTACTGTGAGATTTGAGGGATGAGATCGTAGCCAAAAATAATGGGGTGTTAGAACGCCGAACTAGACGGAAAGAAAGGCGGGTTGGAGTTCCATGAGGGCGCGTGTACCAGAAGCGGTTGCTGTTCGATTGAGGATGTCAGATTTTTCGATGTGTCCGGCATTCAACGTAATCCATTTATCTGGATTATTCAAAATGGCTTGAACGAGTTTGGTATGGAGAAGGTGCCCAGTCCGTTTTGCTTTAAAATGGCCAATAATGGGAAATCCAATGAGAGAAAGGTCACCAACGAGATCAAGTACTTTGTGTCGAACACATTCATTCGAGAATCGTAATTCATCGGAATTGACTAATCCGGATTCGGAAAAGACCACGGTATTGTTCAAGGATCCGCCTAAGCCCAACCCGCGTGACCAGAGAAACTCGACTTCTTGTCGAAAGGCAAAGGTGCGGGCTGCCGCAATGTTTCGGGTGAATTCTTGTGGCGTACACGAATGTTGATAGTCTTGCTGTTGAATCAACGGGTGAGGGAAATCGATGAAATAACTTATACGTGGAAGAGCGGAAGGAAGTACCGAAATTGATTTCTGCCCATCCTCAATATGGATTGGCTGGATAATCTTAATGTAACTCCGTGGTTCTTCCTGTAGAACGAGTCCGGCGTCTTCTAATATTTGTACAAAAGGGGCGGCACTGCCATCGGCTGCTGGAATTTCATTTCCCTGTACTTCGACATACGCATTATCAATTTCGAGTCCTGCTAAAGCTGACAAGATATGTTCTACTGTTTGAACCTTGAAGTCACCAGATTGTAACGTCGTGCAATGATCTGTTTGCCCTAAATATTGAATGGTTGCTGGGCAGGACGCAATGTGATCGCCTACCTGCTTGACGAAGATCACTCCTGTATTGACGGGAGCAGGATGAATGGCGATAGAGCCAAGACTCCCTGAGTGAAGTCCTATGCCAGATAAAAATGCAGACTTAGAGAGGGTCTGTTGTTGTCGCATCGAAAAAGTGAAATAATGAAAAAATTATGAAGATTTCTTCAATGAAATTCGAAATGCAAAACTTATACTTATACGCAGAGTCAGGAAACAGTACGTTTTTATTTATAAATCGAAATGAGCATCATGTATGTTGTTGTAGGAATGCAACAAGTGTATCCTTTTTTCGCATTGTTATTGTTAGGGTTTTTCTGTAATCACGTGGCAGCATTATGAAAAACCATAATTTTTTTCAGCAAGGACGAGAAGTAGGTGTATCAGTAAAAATTCTTAAGAATTGTAGTGATTCTTCGCTAGCAGGCGAGATCGTAGGTTTACGTGCTAATTGTCTGATAATGCCTCTGTGCTTCCGAGCTAACCCCGAGGCTTGAAAAATTCTTTCATATAAAGACCATTTTTGTTGTGGGTCTTCTAGTAAGGCTTGTAGGAAGGTTTCGGGTTTGGTCCTGAGCGTATTGGATAAATGTTGGATGGCCCTTTCAATACTGTGGTACGGCGGAGCCAGGTTCAGTGTGGCATAAAACGTCTGAAGATGTACTCGATAATCCTCTCGAAGCGTGTGAATCGGATTAGCAGACATGGTGAATTATTCCTGATGGATAGCCCTAGTTTTCTTGGATACTTGCCCATGCTAAAGAGAAAGAGGTCTGCTTGACAAGTATTCTGGCGAAGAATGCCCCATCTATACGAGAATGTGGGCAACGACTGCTCGTGCGGTTCGCACTTGAGGTGTGAGGCAGTGAGACAGGTTATGTAATGGCGGCCAGCATATCTTTCATTGCTGGTTCTTTTAATTTCTGAAGCGCTTTGGCTTCGATTTGACGTACACGTTCGCGGGTAACCGACAGGCTTTGCCCTACTTCTTCAAGCGTCCATGGTTCATCTTGGCCAATCCCAAATCGAAGGCGAATGACCATCTGTTCTCTCGGGGTTAACGAATCCAAAATGCGTTCGACCTGATGATTGGTTTCTTGCCGTGATACGGGACCGTCAGGAGTAATGGAGCTTTTGTCAGGGATGAAGTCGGTGAGAAAGGTGTCTCCTTCACCCACAGGAGTTTCTAACGAGATGGGATCTTGAAATGCTTGCAACGTTTCATGCACTTTTTCCCGACTGAGCTGTAGTGCGTCACCGATATCTTCTACTTGGGCTTGGCGCGCGAAGCGTTGCGTCAAGAGTTTCGATGTCCGCGCAATTTTGTTGGAGATTTCATTGAGATGCACGGGTACCCGGATTGTTCGAGACTGATCGGCGAGTGCACGTGTAATCCCTTGGCGAATCCACCAGGTGGCATAGGTGCTGAATTTAAATCCTTTTTGATATTGGAAGCGTTCAGCCGCTTTCATGAGTCCGATATTGCCTTCTTGCACGAGATCGAGAAACGCCAATCCATGTCCGGTATACCGTTTGGCAATATCGACGACCAAGCGTAGATTGCGTTGAACCAGTTCAGACTTTGCTTTTTCTAATTGATATTTGGCTTTGTGCACCTGTTGACAAAGGGACTCTAGGGTATCCTGTTGATCAGGATGCACGTTCCCCACGTTCACCAAAATTGATGTCATTTTTTCAATAGCCGGAGCGGAAAGGCCGCTTAACTCTAAAGTCTCTTGTAGAATAGCAATCGCCTCGTCTTTTTCAGAAGATTTCTTCAGGCCATGCGTGAGGTCTAAGCCCTGTGTGATGATGAGGCGAATCGCATGTGTCGCATCGTCAATTTCTTTCGCCAAGATGATTTCAGAGTCCTTGGTCAAAAGAGGACGACTGCCAAATGACCTGAAGTACAATGATTCCAATGCAGGGTTGTATGGCTTGATAGTGGATTTGGGGTCAGCGGTTTTGGCCGCGTTGCCATTGGTTTTGAGGGGATGTTCCATGACGCTTTGAAGTTTCATAATGTGTTCCTAAAGAATCCCTTCCCTTGAATGGTTGAACATCTTCAACATGCACTCAACATTGAGATACGACTCATTGCAGCAAAAATCAAGCCAATGCATATCCGAGAGATGTAAATATCCATTGCATCATCGGGTTCGTATACAAAAATTGTGTGGTACGTGTTAGTCGGTGTTACGCAACGTTGATGAAAGTTCTTGCCTACATGAATGAAATAATTGAAGAAATTCATGCCATTCCTCACTGGACTACGGGGATAAGGGATGGGTTCCTACACAAGATCGGCACAAACTTCAAATCCCTGGATAGGTCGATCGGGGAAAAGGGTGGTTTTCGTGAAATAATTATCTAGAAAGAGAAAAAAATGCGGAGATAATTGACAGGTGCGTTAATTTTCTTACACATCGTTGCAGAAACGATCCAGATCTGTTTCTTGCCCAATCATGACCAGCACATCACCTTTTTCAACGACATCCTCAGGCTTAGGCGTAAAGTTAAACGTCTCTTCTGTTGTGATGCGGCCTTTCACCATCCGACTCACTTGGTGTTTGATCCCAATAATATTGAGGTTGTGTTGTCCTTGTAATTTAATTTCTTCTAAGCTCATACCTGAAAGCTTATCTGAGACGGCCACCTCTTCGATGCTGTAGCCAGGTGAGAGCTCCAAATATTCAATCACGCCAGGGGAGACCAGCCTATGCGCCAGACGGATCGCAGCATCTCGTTCAGGGTAAATGACTTCATCGACACCAAGATTTTTTAAGATCTTGCCTTGAATGGGTGCTACAGCCTTGGCCACGATGGATTTCACGCCCATTTCTCTGAGTGTTTGGACAATGAGAATGCTGGCTTCAATGTTTTCACCAATGCTGACGACGGCCACATCGACATTTTGAGCGCTGACGGCTTTTAATGCCCGTTCATCAGTGGCATCGCACTGGACTGCGAATGTTGCAATATCACTAATGGCTTGAATGCGTTCCTCGTCTTTATCGATTGCGAGAACCTCGCATCCTTTTTCGACGATTGTTTGGGCCACGCTATATCCGAAACGTCCAAGGCCAATAACAGTAAATAATCGTTTCATGCGTGATCAAGAAGAAGAACGTAAGAGAAAATGCACATGAGCCATGGAAAGAAGAGGGCTGCGAGAATGTTGGAAATATGAAGACAATGATACGACGGGATAATTATCGATTTGAATCATATGCCTGATGGCAAGAGCTGTCAAGAAAGGATCGTGCGCATGATGGTCTCTTTGTCCAGAGGACCTTCCATCATTTCGAAGGGTATCTACAGAAGGAATCCTCTTGGTAGTATGCCGGCTTATGAACTGCTTTCAACCGGGCGAACGCATCCACTTGATTGACAAGAAAGAGAGACACTACGCCCTCACTTTGAAAGCCGGGGAGATGTTTCAACATAGCGGTGATCGCATTCCCCATGATTCGATCATTGGGAAATCCGATGGCTCTACCGTAGAATTTTCCAATAACAAAGTTATGATTGCCATTCACCCCACGCTGGGTGAATATGCGTTGAAAATGTCCAGAGGCGCACAGGTTATTTATCCCAAAGATCTCGCCATTATCCCGATGTGGGCGGATATCTACCCTGGAGCCAGAGTGTTTGAGGCTGGAGTGGGGTCGGGAGCTCTGACGATGGCGCTGTTACGAGCGGTTGGCGATAGGGGGTGCGTGGTGAGTTACGAACTGCGTGAAGATTTTGCCGCGATTGCGACCAAAAACATTGAACGATTTATGGGAAAGGTTCCCAATCATTTTTTGCACATTCGTGATGCGTATGAGGGAATTGAGATAGGCGAAGGAACGTCGTCTTGGCAGTTTGATCGTGTAGTCTTAGATATTCCCGAGCCTTGGCAAGTCGTTCCTCATGCGGCACGGGCCTTGAGGATTGGGGGTATATATTTGAGTTATGTGCCCACGGTTCCTCAGGTCATGCAGACGGTTCAGGCCTTGGAAGAGAGTAAAGTGTTCACATTAGTTCAAAATTTTGAAACACTCCTTCGAACATGGAATGTGAAAGGGCGGAGTGTCCGTCCAGACCATCGGATGGTGGCACATTCTGGATTTATTACAGTCGCAAGAAAAGTCGATGCACGGATGTGGCATGCTGGATCGTTTGCTGAAACAACCGATATGGCAAGTCAGAATAATAATGATCTCATCAAGGAGGATGAACATATTGAGGATGAATTAGATACCCTCTGAGCGTACTTGGCCTAGCCAGTGCAATATGATGCCTATGAGTTCTTCGGTCAAAACAATTCTCATTGCAGATGATGATGAAGACCTCAGGTTGTTGGTCCAGGTGACGCTTGAAAACCCTAGCTACCGCATTCTCACCGCAGTGGACGGACGTCAGGCATTAGATGCCGTAAAGCAACATCGTCCAGACTTACTTATTCTTGATTGGATGATGCCAGGACTCAATGGCTGTGAGGTGGTGTCCCACCTGCGTCAAAATCCCGATACAGCAACAATTCCTGTCGTCATGCTGACTGCACGAGATGGTCAGGAAGCCCAGGAGCAGGTGGCCTCCCTCGCACTTGCAGGATACTTACTCAAACCCTTTAGTCCGCTCGAATTGATTCAAAAGGCACGAGAGGTATTGGAGAGATGAAATCCCAATCCTCGCAGTCGGATGGAACTAGGCGTCGCGGCTCCCAGGAAAGGACTGACCGACCTCCGATCACGGATGCTGTTCAGGTGCAGTTGCAGGCTGCCCGGTCTCAATTGTTAGTCTATGCAAAAGATCTGAAGCAGATGTTGGAAAAAGAAGAGCAGAAAACGCAACAACTGAAGCAGGCCCATGCTCAATTACTAACGTATGCGAAAGACCTTAAAGTCTCCCTGGATGCTGAACAACAGAAAAATAGTGAATTGGAACAGTCCTACACGGATACCATGCTCCGGTTGGCCAGGGCATCACGCTATAAAGACGAAGAAACAGGCGCCCATATTGAACGTTTGAGCCACTATGCGAAAACGATGGCACTGAATATTGGATGGGACGCTGATCGGGCACAAGGATTATTTGCTATTGCTCCGATGCATGACGTCGGAAAGATTGGGGTGCCCGATGCTGTGCTGGGGAAACAAGGCCCACTGACAGATGAGGAATGGGAGACGATCAAGCAACATCCGCTCTTAGGCGCGAGTTTGTTGGACGGGTCAGCTTCTCCGTTGCTCGAGATGGCCAAAGAGGTTGCACTTACGCATCATGAGCGGTGGGATGGAAGTGGCTATCCGTGCGGGTTACAGGGAAAACAGATTCCCATTACCGGGAGAATTGTCATGCTGTGCGATCTCTATGATGCCTTACGCAGTCGCCGGCCGTATAAACCAGCGTTTTCTCATGTCAAAGCAATAGATATCATGCTTAATGGAAATGAACGCACCAAGCCGACGCATTTTGATCCGTGTTTGTTGGAAGTATTTCGAGAGATGCATCACCAATTTGATGAAATTTATTCGACGGTCACAGACACAGAAGATCCGCTCAATCAGAAATCATAGTCCTACTTATCATGGATGCTCGATGGGATACCGCTCAGCTTCCCAGGCGTTCATACTGCCTTCCACATTGTACACATTTTTATACCCCACACTCATGAG
>QIMB01000311.1 GCA_003233615.1 Nitrospirota bacterium | reverse complement strand
GAACACCCAATGTGGCGAGAGGCTATGCACCCCGGCTGCTCGCGTCATGACCATCGCGGTGGCTGCTTGTTGAATATGCACTTCTTGGACTCGTTCGCGATCAAATTGCAGGAGATTTTTTAATCGAAAATCCGTGGAGGTTTTTTGCGCAAAGGTCATCACATCTAAGGTGGTCAACACGACTTTGTCGTCAGTTTTGGTCTGTACATACAAGGACGGGGCAAATGGTCCGCGATCCCCGAGAGCGAGTTGCTGAGTCTCTGTCGCAGTTGTGAGTGTGAGTGTGAGGTAGGGTGGGTGGATCTAATCCATACGTGGTTAAGGCTTCCCTATCCTCGATGGTCTGTTTCACTTTTCCGATCGTGAGCGCACGCAATATTCGTCGGACTTCTCGATTGTCCGCTGGGAATTGGATTGGCTCTGTAATCGTCCAACGATGCCGATCGTCACGTTCCAGTTTCATCGTTTCGGTGGCTGTCGTCCAGGTGATATGGGTAATGGCCCGATCATCAAACGGAAGTATGTGTCGTTCTTGTGTTTCTTGTTTTGTGAATTGGCGGGTTTGGGGAATGTCGACAAAGAGAATATAGGCCCCCAATCCGAGAACGACGAGTGCTAAGACAATGGTGATCCGAAAAGGATTGTTCAGCATGCTACAGGCTTCGCCGCTTTTTCCACACCGAGAGGCCAATGAACAAGGTCAGCAGCGGAACAAACAGGACTTGAAAAAAGACAAGGGCTTGTTCTTGCGATGGATTCGGGACAAAGGGGTGAAAGGCCGGATCTTTAGGCGTGAGAGACACCAAGGCTTCTTCTTGTGCCAACCATGCCATTGTTTTTAAGAAAAAATCGGTGTTGCCAGGATAGGTGAGCCACCCGTTTGTCGCGAATGCGGCGTTGCCGACGATGACGATGGCGGACTCGGGTTTGTGGTCCTGCCCCATTCGCTTTGAGGTTAAGAGTGCTGCAACCGTAAAGGGTCCTTTCTGATCTTGCTCTTCGTTGAATTCCGGTTCCGTATTGGCCAGGTTGGTTTCTTCCCAACTTTTCGGAGAAGTTTGCGCCAATGCGACAAAATCCCAGGCTTTGCCTTGCGTGGGATCAAACGTGACAGATCGCGAAACAGGGAAAATAATCGGCGTCGTAAAATTTTCGGTGATGTCGTGTGTGGTGAAGGTTCTGACCATTAAGGCTGTTGGACTGCCGCGGCCTAAGCGGTCCTGTTCATCGGCTAGGATGCCTTGTCCTAATTGAATGCCCCATGGTGCAAGCAGCGCATCCAAAGAATCTTGATTGCTGGGGGCACTCATAATGAGCAGGCGTCCACCCTGTGCCATAAATTGCGTGATCTCTTTGACTGTGTCATTGAGGAACATTTCTGTGGGTGACGGAATGATCAGCACTGAGGGTGGGTTCTTCTGTAGCTCGTGCCAGTCTAGAAGCTCGACTGCGTACCCTTGTTTTGTCAGGGCATCAGCCGCGCGGGATAGTCCAGGTGTTTCTGTATTCGAGAAACTTTTTTCGGCATGGCCTGTTAAGAAGGCAATGCTCTTTTTGCTGTCTCGGGTCACTCGGAGGATGGCATTTGTGACATCAGCTTCGGATGCACGCTGAAGATAAATTTTCTGTGGGCCGCTTTCAATGACGGCAGTATCAATTCGCGTGATCTTATACGTTTTCGCTTGATCGGGATGTCGTTCCGGGTCAATAAATTCTACAGTGAGGAGAGGGCTTTCCTGTGCATAGGTGGTCAAGAGGTCTTGATAGGCTCCGTATCCTGGACTGCCATCGTGTGTAAAGATTTTGATGCTGACTTCACGAGGTAGCGCGCGAAGGACTTGATAGGTTTGCCGGCTCAATGTGAAGTTTCTCGTTTCTGAGAAATCCCATTCCGGTGCATGTTTGGCTGCGAGAAAATTCGTGAATCCAACAGCAATGCCTGCCAGAAGAATAGCAAGAATACTGTGAGTGCCAAGTCGGGTTGTCCGTTTCCGTGATCCCGTTGATATGCGTCGAAAATGGATACCAACATAGACGAGGAGACACAGGGTACCAACTCCAAGAATGATGGAGGCAGTGGTCTCAGCTTCCGGGGCAAGAAGGGGGAGCCCAAAGCCTCCAAGCGCGAGCAACAGCCCTCCTGATCCTAGAATCGTGGCGAGGCGGGTCATTTCCATCGGTACGCATCGATGGCTTGGTGAGCGGCAAACCACATAAAGGCCATCCCCGATATGTAGTACACGAGATCCTTTACGTTCAGAAGCCCGCGAATCAAACGTTGAAAATGTTCAGTGAATGAAAGATAGGACAGTATGTTCCCCAGGGTTGAGTCGCCAAACGCGGTGCTTAATGCACCAAGGACCCAGAGTCCTACAATGAGGCCAAAGCTCAAAAACGCCGCGATAATTTGATTTTCCGTCAAGGCCGACGCAAAAAGGCCAATAGATAACATGAGCGCTCCCTGCAGGAGGAGCGCGAGATACCCGAGCAAAATGGGGTTCCAATCAAATGTGGCATAGGCTGCAAGCGTGAGAGGGATGAGGCCCGTCAGTGATAACAATCCGGCATACACAATGAGGACGCTCAAGAATTTCCCTGACACGATTTCATTGACACCGATTGGCGAGGTCAAGAGCAATTCGAATGTTCGTAGCTTTCGTTCTTCGGCAAAGAGCCGCATGGTGAGTAAGGGTAAAATTATCATGAGAATCAGGTTCATGCTTTGAAACAGCGGTCGAAAGATCATTTCATTGAGATTGAGTTGGGCATAGGTGTTTTGTAATTGCATGAGCCGAAGGGCTTGGTTGCTGGCATTTGCCACGGCCTGATAACTCATGAGTCCGACTACCGCCAAAAAAATTGCTCCGATGACGTAGACAACAGGGGAGACGAAAAAACTCCGTAATTCTTTGGCAATGATAGTGAGCGCTGGCGTCATCGTGTAGCCATGTTGTGCATGTTATTGTGAGGTTGAGGCAACAGTGTTCTCCTGAGGTTTCATAACGGGTTTGTCCGATGTCGTGAAAGCCTTAAAGACATCTTCAAGACTGACGGTTTGCGTGGTCAATTCTAAAAGTCCTGCTCCACGAGCGACAACTAGTTGCGTGAGTTCTTCCCGGACGTCTTTCCCAATCTTGGTTTCTATGGCATAAGTGTTGGGCGTGGGTCCGTGGGACACGTGCATCACTCCGGGAATCTTGCCAAGAGCATCCAAGAGATCTGGATCAGACTGCTTGACTGTGAGCTGTAGCATTGTTGACTGACGGAACTTTGCCCCGAGTTGTTCCGGCGTATCAATGGCGACAATTTGACCTTGATGGATAATGATGACTTTCTGGCAAATGGCCGTGGCCTCAGCCAAGAGATGGGTGCTCAAGATGATGGTATGGGATCCAGCCAAATTTTTTATCAGATCACGGATTTCAATGATTTGGTTGGGGTCTAAGCCTGTTGTGGGCTCGTCCAAAATCAACACAGGTGGATTATGCAGGAGTGCCTGAGCTAGCCCAACGCGCTGGCGATACCCCCGAGATAAATTGCCAATCACACGCCCTTGCACTTCGGTTAACCCGGTTTGATTGATGGTGATCTCCATTCGTTCCTGCAGTTGCTTTGGTCCAAGGCGTTTAATGCGTCCGACAAATGTGAGATATTCCCGGACAGTGAATTCCAAGTAAAGCGGAGGAGTTTCCGGAAGATAGCCAATATGTTTCTTCACTTCCCACGGTTCTTCTAAGCAATCAAAGCCCGCTATGGACACTGTGCCGGACGTTGGGGGCATGAATCCGGTCAAAATGCGCATGGTCGTGGTTTTCCCAGCGCCATTTGGTCCCAAAAAGGCAACAATTTCTCCTTTAGCTATAGAAAAAGAGATGTCGTTGAGTGCAGTGACCTTGCCATAGCGTTTGGTCACATGTTGAACGTCAATCATCGGGGGTGTTACGGGATTGTGCAGTGGAATGGAAAGAAAGTACCTATTTCGCAAATCGTATCGATAGGAACTAAATCATACCTATGTTCAAAAAAAACCGTCAAGGTGTTTTCTGATAATTACATAGAATTCACGTTGACACATATGGTGAAAGTTGTATGATGCAGCAAATTTTCTAGGCTGTCTGCATGGCTCACACATATCGTAAGGTGATCACGAGATGTCCACGTTCAACTTGCTGAAGAGGTTTCGTTGGAATATTGGTATTTATTCTCTCTTGTTTTTCTTCCTGGTCAGTTGTAGTGCCTTTCGTGAAGTTTCAGTGGTGAGCCATGGTGATGAAGGGGTTGCGGTGCAAGAAACAGTGGCCGAAAAGTCGACCGTACCTTCTCCTCCTCCGATAATTGGTTCAGCCTTTCCTCAGTTGGAACAAGAGGAAGATAAGCTGGCATTGCCTGTTCCGCGAAAACAGCTTGCCCTCATTGCACCACCACCTGTCCCTCCTTCTTCCAAGGGCTCGATTGTAGGAGGAAATGTTCCTCAATCAGCCATGGATTCTATTCTTCCATGGATTTTACAAGATATATTTTTTGATTTTGACCAAATCGAGATTCGGCGCGATGCCATTCCCCTATTAGAACAAAACGCCGAGGTACTTTTGAAGCGATATACCAATCAAGAGGTCTTGATTGAAGGTCATTGCGATGAATTCGGGACTGAGGAGTACAATTTTATTTTGGGTGAACGGCGAGCTAGGGCCGTAAAGAATTATTTGGTCGATTTAGGGGTGGCGGCTTCTTCATTGCGGGTCCTAAGCCTTGGGAAACACAAGCCGTTTTGTAAGCAACGAACGATGGTCTGCTTTCGACAAAATCGTCGTGCCCATTTTGTTCTCCAATAATCCTAAAAACAGCAGTTGGATCACGAAAGTCTGCACAACCCCTTGACGCGCCTAGGAAATGTAGAAATTGACTCATCACCGAAAAGGTGACCACGCAATTTGTACATTCCCTATGCACATCAATTGCTTGCACAGCTTTTTCGCGCTCAACTGTCGCTTTTAGGATAATTCGTGTTCTCTGCTTTTGTTGACGATCAGAAAATGTACGAAATGTGTGTACCTATTTTTGGATCTCCGTTCCTCTCACTCTTTTGAGTTATTGTTGAAATTGAAGCATAAGCTTAGATTAAACGGGAGGAATCTTTCTGTCATTTACAATCTGCTAATTCTTTTTCTTGTGAAAGGATGTCATGCGGGTCTGGATTCTTGCCATCGGTTTTGTGGCTTTATTGGCGCCTGATGGGTGGGCCGAAGTATGGAATTTTTCTTGTACAGAGGCTGTTTCATTATTGAAGACTGCGCAAGACCGCGTGGTGCAAAAACATGATCAATTACAAGAAGCCAAATTCAGCCTCAGGCATGCCCCTAAGGAGTTTGATGGTTGCCGGCGGAGTCGACGAGGATTTGATGGGGGAAAGATTTATTGCGTGACACATCAACCACGACAGAGAAATATTCTGAAAGATATTCTTGTGGCCCAACGCAGCCTTGATTCAGCCCATCAAGATTTTGATCGACATGTTCAAAGTGTTCTTCGCTCCTGCCCCGTTTCTCAACCTTGAGAAATCCTCTTTTCATCTCCAGTTCACTAGGTCTTGATCTGCTTACGATTATATGATGCCACAGTGAAAAGCTTGAGGTTGCAATACCCATGGAAGCAGGCTTTCTATAGCGTCAACAACAGTTTCTTTCTTTCACACCACTTCTCTACGCCATTCTTGCGACTATTCAAGTCGAACATCCAGGTGATAAACAATCTTGTGTGAACGCAAATAATCCTGTAAATTACCTACGGGTTACTTGAGCGTTTGTTCATATGGAAATTGTTGGAAAATTTGAATGTTTCGTTTGAAAAAATTTCTGGCTCCTCTATTTTCTCCTCTGTCGATATGCGTTGAGCTTATGATTCTCGGTCTGGTGTTGTTGGTGTTTTCCCGGAAACAGAAAACGGGAAAAGTTTTAGTTGCTCTGGGAATGGTTGTCCTTCTGCTGTGCAGTTATGAAGGAATTTCAGGTCGAATTCTGCAAACCCTTGAATCACAATATCCTCAGTTGAATCTGGCTCAGGTGACGTCGCAGGAAGATGAGGGAAGGGCTATTCAGTTTGTGAAGTGGGTGGTCGTGTTGGCGGGTGGTGTGGCTGGGGATTCGACTCTACCCGTTCAATTACAAATTTCCCATCATTCACGGGTCCGGCTTATGGAAGGGATCCGGCTGCATCGTCTTCTCCCTGGTAGTAAAATCATTTTGACGGGAGGGATTGGATTTGATGGGCCTCCAGAAGCTACCACGCTGAGTCGTGTGGCACAGGAGTTAGGCGTGGCTAAATCCGACATGGTGTTGGAAGTTGAATCTCGTGATACGAAAGACCATCCCTTGTATGTTCGACATCTCGTGAAGGACGAGCCATTTATTCTTGTCACGAGTGCGTTCCATATGCCACGAGCGATGAAGTTATTTGTCAAACAGGGGCTTGCCCCAATTCCTGCTCCTGCCGGGCCCTGGAAGCCAGCCAAAGAGTTTTGGTCTTCTGGGAATCTGTTTCCAAGTGCCTCCGGGCTTCGGCTAGCCGAGCTCGCGTATCATGAATATATGGGCATCACATGGGCGTGGGTTCGAGGTCAAATATAAGCGATGGTATAGGATATATACCTGAATCTTTCTCTGATTGTTGGACATCCCCTCTTTTTTCGAGGTTCTCCCTGTCCGATACAGATAGGGTACTCATCTCATGCTGCTAGTATTCTAGAGGATGTCCTTATGAAACAATTACGTAACAAGCTACCCAGAAATCATGAGAATATCGTGTTGGGCAAGTATACATTTATTTTGATCGTGTTCTTTTGGTTAGGTGGATGCGGTATTTGGAATGCGTATCTTGATCCTGATTACGGGTCGAGTCGCGCGGACCGATTGTGCCATCCTTATGGAGATTGTTCACAAGGCACATGGGTAGGGAGTGATGTGGCAACCCAAGATTCTACTGCTGAAAAATTGCAATGCCAAGAGGCGATTGACCAGCGTTATACGAGTTGGTGGGATGATTCGGTCTCGAGAGGTTTAGAAATTGGAAGATGTATGGAGGGAAAAGGCTATAGCTTACAACAATGAGATCTGTATTTCTCGTTTAGCATTCTCTTCTGAACTCGCTTATCCTTCTTGGCCGTACGTGTTGGTCGCGGTGACACAGATTGGTGTTTGAATATGTGTGCCTTCACGAAGGGAATAAGAAATTTTCTCTTGAACTGTTCCTCCACCTTCAGGAGTGGTTGCAGGAATATCTTTGTATTTTATGAACCCCTTCCCTACATCATAATATATTGTCGTTTTGGCCAAGTTTGTTAGGGCCTGTCCCGTGGAGTTGGTTGTGGGTTCAACATAAGAAACAGTCGCATAAGGTGTTGAGGCGTGCACCGTGACCTTAGCAAAAGTGACACATGATACTGATGGACCATTGTGAGATGAGACCTGTTGAATTGTCTTGGGTCTCGGCGGAGCGGGAGAAGGTCTTGAAACGGTCGGTTTCTCCGGAGCTTTACCTGAGGGTAGCTGTGAGGGTAAACAGGAGGGACGAAGCCAGCACAAGGCTGTGTCGAGCCGCTTTTGGGATTCTGGTGTCGAGCATCCCTGCCCAAGACAGAGTACACAAATGAGTCCGGCGAGAGATAAAGGACGAGAGAGCGTGGGGTTGAACATTTTCATGGCTCGTCCACTTGGATTGTGTAGGTTTATTGAAAAGACAACATCGATGAATACGTATTGTACTGTGTTGCAAGATTGAGGGAAATACTGCGGATGAATGCTACGTGCTGTACTTATTTCCCTCTTGTTACTCGTAAGAAGGGATTGATGCATTCATGAAAAAAGAGAAGCCAATCAGTCCGGTGACGAAAGGGATTCGGAATGTGAAGTCCTTGAAGAAGCTGACTCACCTGCGGATTGTCAAAAGTCCGAGAAAAATCTTTAAAGAATTGAAGTTGTTTGCCACGGATGTTGATGGTGTGTTGACTGATGCTGGAATGTATTATGGCGAGTCAGGGGAAGAATTCAAGAAATTCAATACTCGTGATGGAATGGGTATGAAGCTCTTGCAAGCTGAGGGAGTCATCATAGCTTTCATCACAGGGGAACAGACAAATATTGTTGCTCGCAGGGCGAAAAAATTAGGGATTACAGAAGTCTTTCAAGGAGCGACAGATAAGGTGGCTGTTTTAACACATCTGTCCAAGAAGTTGAGTATTCCGTTCGAACACATGGCCTACATGGGAGATGATGTGAATGATGTCGCGGCGTTGCAGAGCGTTGGATATGCGGCGGCCCCGGCAGATTGTGTAGACCAAGTTCGGCAGGTGGTTCATTATATTTGTCGAAAAAACGGAGGCGAAGGGGTTGTGCGGGAAGTCATTGATATGATTTTAGCCGCAAGATAGCGGTAGAGGCATTTTGACATCTGGTTTGAGTGCCGATAATAGAAATCCAATGAAATTGAATAGTTTCGTATCGATAGGCAATGAGGTACTGATGCTAGGGGTCGTGAACTCCCAAAGTTTGCGTAGGCTTTGTGTTAGATTGGGGTGATCTGAGAGAGCACAATCACAGGCGTAGGAAGGCCTACGTTGAGGATTGTGCGAGTAAGGATCTTCCCAAGATAGCTTGAAGAGGGGATGTAAAAATGGGAAGCAATTGTTGCGCAATCTCTTCGGGTTAGAGAGTACCGTGAATACAAAGGAGCAATCATGAAGAATCATGTGTATGGAGTGATTCTCGCTGGAGGAAGTGGGACTCGGTTTTGGCCATTAAGTCGTGAGCTGTTTCCGAAGCAATTGTTGCGCATTATTGGTGAAGGGACCTTGTTGCAGCAGACTTTCGAACGGCTTATCCAGCATATTGTACCCAAGCAGATGACCATTGTGACCAAGGAGACCCAGGCAGATTCGATTCGACTTCAATTAAATGAATGGAAAGACGATCTCACTGACAATATTATCCTGGAGCCAGAGGGCCGCAATACGGCGCCTGCCATTGCGCTGACCGCGTTACAACTGATGCATCGAGACCCGGAAGCCGTGATGGTGGTCGTTCCGGCTGATCATGTCGTGAAGGCGGAAAAAAAATTCATGAAAGCTGTGCAATTTGCGACTAAATTAGCCGCGCACGGTCATTTAGTGACATTCGGCATTCATCCGTCACGCCCAGAAACTGGGTACGGCTACATTCAGCCAAACAAGAGGAAACGAATACGTACGCAAGGTGTATTTGTTGGATATTCAGTCGCACGGTTCGTAGAAAAACCGAATCTTTCTACTGCTATGCGCTATTGTCGGTCTGGAAATTATTTCTGGAATAGTGGAATATTTGTGTGGAAAGCGTCAAGCATTCTTGATGAATTGGCTCTCCAGCAACCAGTATTGGCAAAACTGATACACGGTCTTGCACGATATGTCGGGACCCAAGAATTTCTTGGGCGTCTTCGAAAAGCCTATGCAAAAATGCCCTCACTGTCTATTGATCATGCGGTGATGGAGCATTCTTCTCGTAGTGTAGTTGTGCCGGTTGATTTTGGGTGGTCGGATGTCGGGAGCTGGGGGAGTTTAGAGGAAGTTGCCTCTCTTGATAAGAATGGTAACGTTCGGAACGGCAATATTCTTGATATCGATAGCAAGGATTCGGTGTTGTTTGCCGATCGTCGGTTGGTTGCGACTATTGGACTCGACAATATGGTGGTGGTTGATACGCCCGACGCGACACTCGTGTGCCCAAAAGATCGAGCGCAAGATGTGAAAGCCATTGTCAGTCTCCTAAAAAAACATCATGCGCCGGAACATATGGAGCATCGAACCGTTCAACGTCCCTGGGGAGCGTACACCGTTTTAGAAGAAGGCCATGGGTATAAAGTGAAACGGATTGAAGTTGCGCCAGGGAAACGACTGTCGTTGCAACTCCATCATCAACGCAGTGAGCATTGGGTCGTGATTGCTGGGACCGCACGAGTGACTCGCGGTGAGGAAGTGTATGATTTGCAACCGGGAATGAGTACGGCTATTCCCAAGGAGACGCCTCACCGATTAGAAAATCCAGGACAAGATCTGTTAGAAATCATTGAAATTCAAAATGGTTCGTATTTGGGTGAAGATGATATTGTGCGACTCAAGGACGATTTTGGTCGTTTGGAACAAGCTCGGTAAGCACGTTGATCTACAGAGAGATCTGAAAGGACGCTGGATGGGCATTTTTCGAGAATATGATATCCGTGGAATTGTAGAAAAAGATCTGACCCCTGATGTGGTAGAAAAAATCGGGCGGGCCTATGCCACCCTGTCTCGAGAACGAGGGATCAAGACAATCACGGTTGGGCGAGACGGTCGGCTGTCATCTCCAGCTCTTCGAGATCAATTAATTGCTGGATTGACAGGAGCCGGTGTCAATGTCGTGGATTTAGGGCTGTGCGCCACTCCACTGTTGTACTTTTCCTTGTTTCATTGCGATGTCGATGGAGGCATCATGATTACAGGAAGTCATAATGCCGCAGAATATAATGGCTTCAAGATGTGCGTTGGGAAAGACGCGTTGTATGGGGCTGATATTCAATATCTGCGTGAAATTTTTGAGAATGAACAATTCTCATCAGGCAAGGGAACCGTTGTTGCGCAGTCGATTATTCCCGAGTATCTGGCATTTCTCCAGGATCGATTTTCTTCGGTGCGGGCGGATGATTTTCGGGTTGTCATTGATTGTGGAAATGGTGCGGCTTCTCTCATGGCTAAAGAAGCGCTTGAACAGTTGGGCTGTCAGGTGACCGGGTTGTATTGCGATCTAGATGGTCATTTCCCCAATCATCATCCTGATCCGACGGTTGTTGAGAATCTGGCTGACCTGATCGACAAGGTCCATGAAATCAAGGCACATGTTGGAATTGGGTATGATGGCGATGCCGATAGAATTGGCGTGATCAATGAGCAGGGCGAGATATTGTGGGGTGATCGCTTGTTGTTGTTGTTTGCACGAGATGTCTTAGCTGATCATCCAGGAAGTACGTTTATCTCTGAAGTCAAGGCCTCACAAGTGTTCTATGATGACATTCCCAAGCGTGGTGGGCGCGCTATCATGTGGAAGACTGGACATTCTCTTATTAAAGCCAAAATGAAAGAAGAGAACGCTGTGTTGGCGGGAGAAATGTCTGGCCATATATTTTTTGCTGATCGGTACTATGGCTATGATGATGCCATTTATGCCTCGTGCCGGCTTAT
>QIMB01000385.1 GCA_003233615.1 Nitrospirota bacterium | reverse complement strand
TATATCAGGAATATCTAATAATTTAAATATGTAAAATAAAATAGATATGCAGTAGAACGCCTTATTTGAGTAGTTTCACGTGGTAGTAAAACTGATAATTAGTTTATACCTTAAGCCCCTCCCATGGTGCGCTATAATAATAGCAAAACCAATTATTACACAGGAGGAAACTTAATGAGATTCTATAATTCTCAACATCAATTCTATGCCGGCATCGATTTACATGCAAGAAAAATGTACATTTGCATCATAGATAATTTCGGTAAGAAAATCTTTAACAAAAATATGGATGCAGATCCTCTGCATTTATTGCAAGCTCTGGAACCGTACAAGACAAATATAATTGTCGGTGTCGAATGTGTATTTACCTGGTATTGAGTGGCTGACTACTTGAGGATAATAATATCCCTTTTGCTTTGGGCCATGCTCTTTACATGAAAGTAATTCATGGAGGAAAATCTAAAAACGACAAAATAGATTCATTTAAAATTGCAACTATGCTGCGTGGAGGAATGTTTCCTATTGTATATGTATATCCACGAAAAATGAGAGCAACACGGGAGCTTCTCCGTCGCCGTCAGTATTTCAGACAGGTTTGACAATTAATACGCTCGAAAAAGCATTGAAACTGATATTAAGCTGCTGGATATTGAAGAGGACATAAAAAAGCACGCTGTATATCATGATCCGATATCGTATCAAATGCTCCGAACAGTTCATGGGATAGGTCCTATTCTATCACTGGTAATACTATATGAAATAAATGATATAGATAGATTTCCTACCGTCGGTAAATTCATTTCTTATGCCGGACTGGTAAAGTGTTCCCATGAACCGGCGAAGAAAATGCAGCAACGTTTAACCAGCAGGTATTGAAAAGGAAAGGCTCTTTCTCTTATTGCGCAGAAACTGGGGAGAACTGTCTACTTCATGTTGAAACGAAAACAGCCATTTGATGCAAAAAGATTTTTTGAGGATAGTGTGCACGAGCCGGCAATATAACTGGATCAACAGGTGATGAGGTTTTTTGATGCGATTACGAAATGCAGCTCTGACTGCCAGAACACATCATACCCGAATATCACGAATCCCTTATGCTTTGATTGGACGTGCATGCCGATCCTTTTTTACAGATATGAGTAGAAACAGGAAATGTTCCGTGATCTGTCCTGTGCCGACCTGCACAAGTAACTATGGCCATATTATGTGAACCACCTTTTTTGAAGCAGGCGGATGTCAGGTACCGAATTGATTCTACGGCTTCTTTATTAAAGTTGACCGTCTATATGTGTTTGATACAGATCTTTTTCTGTATATTTCTTTGAATTTCGAATCGGGTGACGTAATAATTCCGGTTCCATTCTTTTTCTCTTTTGGAAACGATTTTTTCGGGTCCGGATACTACTTTGTTATTGACAAAGGTGGGGCTTATATGTGTTATGTGCAGCTTTGGATTATTGTTATATATTTTCAATGTTCCCAGGATATACGATTTTGCCGAAGGCAATGTCCCCTGTCTGCGTGCGAGCCTGGACAAGCAAGCGAAGGGCTACGTGTAGCGATATAGTATATGCTGTGTTAGGCAATATAGTGGCGGTAAAAGTCCAGAGCACATGTTCTATCTCTCACTTCTTCAACAGCGATTTGAGATAATGCATGACGGTTCCACGTCTTAAGTAATGATGTGCAAACTGATTTCTATAACTGCGGAGACAGCCATAACAACTGTCATTCTCACCACAACCGCAACTGCCATTGACTCTCTCAAATGCCGCCTCTAAACAGATATGAAGAATGTCTTTATCTTCAAGACGAGCCACGAGTCCAGCTCCTCCCGGCACATTGTCGTAAAGGATAATAGGAGGAATGGCACTATCACTGCTGTAGGCTACCGTGGTATTCAACTCGTTGGGGGGAATTCCCAGAACCACCGCTGCTCCCTGGAGGATCGCAGAAGCAAGAGAGTATGCAAACCATGCGCCATTGATATCATTCTGGGGTGACTCAAGGAGAAACTTAAGCTGAAGGACATCAGTTTCGAACTCGTGTCCAAGAGAAACATGTTCAAGTGTTCCAGAACAGTTTTCTCCGTAAGGGGTTTCATGTTGATTCTTTCGCTCGCGAAAACCAGCTCCACACTGAGGACAGATATAGAATCTACTGCCTCTTCGACCCTCGCACAATACGACCATCTGCCCCGGGGAAGCTTTTGTTAACTTAATAAATCCAAAATCAATCTCGGTGGCTTGAGGTATTGTCAGACCGATAAAATATGGGCGAGTGGTGAATACCCTAGACGAACGGCCCCCAGGTTCTTTGGGCTTCTGACGATTCGTCACGAAACCAAATTGCGGAACCAGATATTGCCCGTCTATAGCTGCATTGCAACACTTCTCTGAAGGTGCTGCCTGTCCTGGATTCCAAGAAAGAAACAAGTTATGTTGAGAACATCTTCGATAGAATTTACGAGGCCATTCTTTCTCCGCCACTTTCTTCACGCCGTATGAGGTCCACTCTTTCTTATTGGCAATGAGTTTGCTTGTAGGAGCAAACTCTGAAATAGCAATAGAAAGATCTCTCTGGAGTAAAACTTCAAAAGATTCGGAGGTTTTCTTAATTCTCTGAGTATCCAACTCTACTACATCCACCGGGAAACCATATTTCGGAATTATCACCTTACGAGACAGAAAAGACAGAGCATCATCATCTTTGCTTATAGTTTTCGCCCTTCGTTTTGCCCAGTTAGCAGCGGAGTAATCTTCCCTCGCAGCAGAATCTCGTTGAAGTCTTTTTAGAGCCCGAAAGTCGCTTGAAACTTCTGCTTCGGCGAGAGCAAAACGGCTCTTCTCTCCCATTATGTATTGAATCCACCCTCCATCATTTAGTCCTACCACGTTTGTCATTGCAGTCGGAACAATACCTCTCAAGGACTCTTCCAATTCCGGCTTGTGTCGCTGTAAGAAGTTAGAGAAATCGCTAACTCCAGATGGATGTTCCAAGTCTCCAAACAGTTTTTCGACATTCTGAAATCTATCGGGGAAATTTCTAAAAAAGTAGGACAAAGCAGTGGCGGCAATATGGCGAGTAATGATCTTTTCATTTCGTAAACTAATGACTGGTGGCCGAACAATCCCTTTGAGAATCCGCTCACCAGGTTTAGCGTAGTGATATAGATCGTGTGGATTACGCCGACAAAAAGTGATCGCAAATCCTGGGAACCCGCTGCGGCGTCCTGCCCGTCCTACGCGTTGAGCATAGTTGAACGCCTCAGGTGGAACGTTGCGCAAAAAGATGACATCCAGATCACCAAGATCAACCCCCAACTCAAAGGTTGTGGAAGAACTGAGAAGGTTTATTTTGCCTTTTTTAAAATCTCTCTGAAACTCCCTCGCTTTTTCCTTGTCAATCTGCGCTGTGTGTTCTTCAACCCGTAACACACCTGGAAGATCATCTTCGTAAAGCAACCGATAATGGTTTGCTTCTAATTCCTTCACTCGAATTTCCCGAATACTTCCCGGACATCTATAGCGCGTGCAAACACCGCCGGTAGAAACAGATTGAAGTCGAGCACATGTATCACATTGGTAAATAGTGTCGTCATCCGAGATCGGGAAAACTCTCCACCAATCAGGGTTCAGTCGGCGGGCGTCGTTTACGGATAGTAAAAACCTATGTTGCGACTGTATAGATTCATCACTACGTTTGAAAGCTTCCCAAATGGCTCGAAGAGCCTCCAATGCTTTCTCGACGGCATCTTGTTCCGATAAGCCTTTTTTTATTAAAAACTTGGTTAGGAATTTAGCCCTTTTACCACTCTTACCATCCCAACTCCGGACACCCCCCTGCCTTCTGGGGCGCCCAACCCGGACGCGCATCTGAGAGGCTTGAATGCCAAGGTCTCTCCAAGATAATGAAACATCACCAGGTGTCTGTAACTCTATAGCTCTGTCTGTTCTCATAAAATCTAAGAGAATAAAAATCAGATTTCGTACCTCCCGCTCTTTCAAGGACCAAGGATTAGAAAAGAAAATGCCTGGAACCTTAAATTCCTCCGGCCATTTGATACACCATCGCAGGAGCCCAACACCTTCCAGTGAAATCCTCTGTTCGTCTGTCAGGAATTCACGGTAGAGCCTGATCCACGCTTCTTGTCGAAGTTCCAAAGTACCCGTCGCAGGTGGGAAGATATTGTTTTCATGGTAAACATCCCGCAAACCAGCTGCCAGTTCGCGCAGAGAAAGTCCTTCCTGTATGTGCGAATTTAATGATTTGACAGCCTTTAGAATCAAATTGCGATTGAGAATGTCCTTATATGAGTTTTCGAGATACCAGGCGAAGAAAGCAGCTTCCTGACGACTATCGGCAAAGGCAAGCACTCTCCTTCTCTTTTGTGGAAGCTTCTGGTAAAGCGTGGTAGCAATCACGGCATGAGGACCATCCGTACCGTGGACTACCTCCCTCACGGGGTCTGGTGCCCGATATCCACAGACACTACATTTTGGAACCTGATCTTCTCTCTCTTCAGCACCTTCTTGCTGCTCCACGAGAATCGAATTCGTGTGTCCGCATGTCAGTTCGCTTTGCTTTCGATTGACTTGCACCATTGCACCACACTCAATGCACAGCCGAAATATTTTCTTTTTGGCCGCGTTATCCTCTTCCTCATCAACCTCGGTGACATCCTCTTCAATAGGTCGGAAGAAAGTTGCTCCAAAGTCCGGATCTCCCGGATCGCGTATTGCTTCCCGTAGTTTTCCTTCTATAAATCTCCCAACAAGATAGTGCTGACCGCATTCTCGACAGAGAGCAATCTCAAAGACAGTTCCTCCTTCTGCTTGGCTGCGTCGTTCCAGGAAAATTCGTTTCTCAGGGTAGTAAGACAAGAAGGCACCTTCCAGTGACCTCAGAAATAGATGGTAGCGTGCAGAAAGGAGCGGCGCATCCGATAACGGGTCCCTTGCCCGTATCAGCAATTCAACAAGTATGGAAAGTGCATCCAATCGTTCTTTTTCCGGCAAACCTGGAAATACCTTGTCAGCCAATTCCCCAACCTCTCGGGGCGCCGCTGTAATTTCTTTGCGAAGTTTGGTTGAACGTTGGTCATGCTGTAGAATAAACCCCACCTCTTTGGCTACCTCTAAACCTTTAGGAATTTCTAATCCAAGGCGCAGAGCAATCTCTTTTAAGTTAAGTGAAGAAAATGAATTAAGTGCCTGTTTGAGTATTCGATAATTATTAAGGACAAGGCTTGTTTTACCGGAATCAGGGATTGATTCAGTTGTTCCTAAAATTATATCTTCTTTCCTAAATTCTTCACCAAACAGTTCAGAAGCGAAATATGCGACTGCGCCTTTATCACGTTCTCCTCCAGCAATGGTTGCGCTTGTGGCAATACATCTGAAGGATCCACTGCGACCACCTTCTTTAAGTCTCCTTTTCAATCGCCGAACGAGCATGCCCATTTCAATGCCTTTGGAACCTCGATACTGATGAGCCTCATCCAATACGAGGAAAGTCCACCACTGAGCGCAACCATTGTCAAAAAGAGGACTATCATCCGGTCGAATCAGCAGATATTCCAGCATGGAATAATTGGTTAATAAGATATGAGGAGGCTTTTCACGTATCTCCTTGCGTAAGACAAGTTCGCTGGGAAGCCGCCGGGCAATATGGTCTTGTGCATGACGCCGAGAGTCATTCTTATCCTCTGGTGTTTCACCGATATATTGACCAAATGTAAATCTAAATGGTGAACCTGCCTTCTGAAGTTGCTTACTGATTTCCCCAAGTTTATCCCGCTGATCATTAGCTAAGGCATTCATCGGGTAGAGAATGAGCGCACGAACTCCGGGTCCTAATTGTCCTCTTTGGAATTCCCGATAGAGGTGCAGGAGAATGGGATAAAGAAAAGTTTCCGTCTTACCACTACCCGTGCCGGTAGCAACCACTACATTGCGTTCATCACCGAAGACTTTCCGGATAGCCTCTTCCTGATGCAAATAGAGAGGTCTGTCGCCCAACATAGCCTTCAGAAATCCTTCATCCGGTGACTCAGTGGATTCTTCAAAGAGTTCACGTGTCTTCTTCCCGCGTTTGAACACAGGAGTAGCTTCAAGATAAGGTCCCTTGCTCAAGTGACCTGAGCCCAGTGTTTCATGAAACGATTTCCTCAGATCACGATCCTTAAAGTAGAAAGTGGTTTCAAGATAGCGTCTGTATCTTTCTTCAACCTGTTCGGCCAGGTTCACAATATCCATATTAAACCTCATATATTAAAATACTTCAAAAATTTCACTTTTATGATTCTCCTGAAGATGATTTAACCTCAGTTCCCCATTGTCACCTTGAAATTCTTTACCACATATTCTGCATTTATAAATATGAGGAAGTCCAGAAATGACATTCTTTCTGATTTCATATGGATCAGAAACTACTCTGAATTTAATTTTAATTAATCCAAATTCATGTTCACGTTCCACCTTTTGGCAATCAAGTTCAATGTGGGAACATATTTTGCTTGTTGGATTTTCAGCATCATCAGCCGAAACATAGTAATTGCAATAACTGCACTGGTATATTGAAAATGGTAAAGAATCACTAAATCTTTCATAAAGTTCTCTGTAACTTAAATGTGGAATGAGTTCAAATAAATGAATTTTCATATGAAGTAGTGCTTCCCCCTCAGAGTCAGTAATAAAATCACACTTTTTACACTTGAAGAAAGCACGAATTTTTGACATTGTAGCCGAACAGGTTCCACCTTGGGAATCAATGAAAATTTGAAATAAACTTTCGGTAGTTGGATTCTGAATCTCTTCAGCGTCGCAGAAGTCTAGTAAAGGAATGGCAATTTCTTTTTTCTCCACCTCTACTTGATAAGACCTGCTTTTGGTACGTTCAAAACCCACGTCAATTTTCCTAACAAAACGCAAGCGGGGAAGTCTCATCCAGAGTGCTTTGTCAGTAATAGCAGTAAATTCTTTTCGAGACAAAGTGATCGGCTTGTCCACCCAATCGGTAGGAACTTCTCCTATCGTGCCGAAAGCCCACCATATCCTTTCCAGCAAAACTGTGACTTCGACCTTAGCATTACCGTCACGTAAAATCCAGTGAGTCTTATCGCAATCTGGTTTAGGGGGTATGGTCACAATTATCTGACCATCCTCTCGCCGAATCTTCAGAGCGTGCTGCGCAGCTTTATTTAATAGTTCAACTTTGCAATCAGCTTGGTGAATAAATTGAACAGTAACATTATCATATCCGTTTGGACCTGGTAAACACGCAGATTTTTCCATGCAAATGTCATTCAAGGCCGTCAAAAACCTAAGGTCCATGCTTTCTAATAAATTGTCGCCGCTGTCATAAATGCGCAAGAAGTACCAACCGCCACGCCGATTTGTTATTTCCTTAGGGAGTTCCTGTTCTTCAGCACCCACTTGTGGAACAAATTGCGTCCGCCATCGATTTCTACCGCTTCCTTCTTCACCCACAACAATTGCTCCAACATCGCTCCATCCTTTTTTGTCAAGCGTTCGAATACGAGGTGGTTGTTCGCCAAAGAGCGGACCCATCTCCTCAGAAGCATTACCTATTTCTCTTCCTACAAGCTGGAAGCGAGAATTTTCTGACTCCACTTGGATTGTCAAACCATTTCCGGTAATGAAGCCGATGCCTGTATTTTCGTTTTTTTCTCGATAAAAGAAATGGGCATTATATCCTTCTGGTTGGACACTTTCTGGCTCAACACGTGCTGTGCCTGATACATCCTCATTGCGTTTCCATTCTTGCGGGATTATAGCAAGGTAATAGCCAGTAGTAGGGTGCCCAACTAATCGTCCCAATCCCTCCCAATTTTTTCGCATTTTGAAAACAAAATAGTTTCTTCCCTCCCCCATAAGCGGGATATCCTTCTCCCCCTCAGTCCAAGTAACCTTTACTGCGCCTTGGGCCTGCTTTAATCGGTAACATGACTTATCTATGTTATCCTGTTCTAACAATTCTTCACTCTGAGCTACTCTTGGGGTTTCCAACCCTTCTGGTACTTCTATTCCAAGAATCCATCCCACTCCCTTATTCCAACAAACAATTTCAGGCTTCAGAGATTGAGGTTTTGTTCCTGGCGTTTGGCCTATTTCGTGCCGTTTTATTGGACCACGCGGTCTTCCTCCCCTCTTGAGAGGTGGTCGTCGTCCACCACCGCGCGTTTCTTCTGTTTTATGCTGCGATTCCTTCTCAGCACGCTTACGTGCCCCCTCAGCTTTCCTCCGTTCTTCTTCATTCTTTTGTCTTTCGACTTCAGGACGTCCCAATTCTTCCTTTTCGGCTCTTTCCCGTGCCTCTTTTTCTGCCTTCCGGCGTTGTTCTTTTTCTTGTGCCTTCCGTCTCTTCTCTTCCTCCCTTGCTTTCTGATGTGCTTCATCTTCGAGACGCTTACGCTTTTCTTCGGTTTTACGTCGTTTTTCTTCGAGTTGCTGTCGCTCCTTTTCCTCTGCTCTCTGTTTTGCGTCCTGTTCTGCCTTGCGATGCTGTTCGTCTTCCTCTACTCTGCGTCGCCTCTTACGCATGCTAATTATGACCATAGCAAAAATCGCCGCTGATACTGCAAGCAACACAGTGAAGAGTAATACTACTGTTTCCATAGTCCTAAACTCATTTCATGCTTCCGTTTTGCCTAACATCCCACTAAACGAAATTGCGTTTAACAAGAATATAGGTTTATTTGTTATTTCATTTTAACTGTAGAATAGCGATTTATCCGAATATTCAAAAACTTTAATCCAATTCATTAAGCACATAACATTATATCTTCAGATGTTTTGTCGATAACTTGGCTATATTCTATGGCTGCGGCAGTGATATGTCAATGAAAACTAATTATCACAGTTTAAAAGCAATAATATAATTTTGGCCTTATTATTAGATAGAACACAGTTTCTATAAAATAACAGAATTGCACCATATCACTGCATAAATTGATTATTATTGATTATTATTGATTGATAGTAGACCTGATATCAATTTATGCTCGAAATGTCAAGGAAATTGTAAGAATTCCCGTCAAGATGGAAAGAATATATAATTCATAGTCCTACAAGAAAAAAAAAGCTATGGTAGTCATATCTACAGGATGGAATTTCGCACATGCTCCCAAAATATGATCTTACATAACCTTGAAAGAACATAACTC
>QIMB01000293.1 GCA_003233615.1 Nitrospirota bacterium | reverse complement strand
CCCTGGTTCCTCTAATGAATATGATCGGAGCAGAAACCTATAGTTTTTCTCCAGAGGGTGAATTGATCATGCAGTGAGTTGTCATTCTGAGCCGGAGGCGAAGAATCTCGCTAAGCCCCTTCGACTGCGCTCAGGGCAAGCATGGCTCGGGTGTGCTGAATACAGATTCTGCGTTCCACTAAGGCTAAGAATGCCACAAAAAAAATTCATGTACCAGCAGTCTTTTGAAATTTGGTAAGATACATTAGTCCATGATCCCATTTAGGAGCCGAACTGTTATGTCACATGCCCCCATTGATTCGCGCCCACGTGCATCCTCAATAACATTGCCCAGGTTACAACACCTTTCCGTCTGTATTCTGATTTCTTTGCTGCCGGCTTGTGGAGGACCCTTGGTTGGTGTGACCGTCGTTGATGAACGCACAGCATTAGAGAACCAAGTCTTAGGGACGTATCAAGAATTGAACCAAGAAGTCATGCTCGTTGCCTCAGTCCGGTATATCGATCCCAAAGGCAAGTTACAACCAACTGCCGAGCTGCCACCAGGGAAGAAAAAAGTTACACGGGCTTTGCAGCGTATTTCCTTCAACAAAGACGACCTCAATCACTTTAAAGCACTGGGAGTTGTCGGAGAAAATAAGGATGGAGGCGTAAGCCTTTTGTCTCCGGAAAATGTCCCGGCTAAGGACAAGGCCTTTCTCGACAATCTTCTCAAAGAAGAAAATGAAGACCGTTTGAGCGTGATGAATCGGATCGTGGAAACCAATGAAACACTGACCTCTCAAGATTTGCCAAAAGTCCACACCATGTTCGCTGCATTAAATCGAGACAAAGCGATGAAGGGTGAGTGGATTCAACTGAAAAACACACAATGGGTCCAAAAAGAAGGAGCCAAGTAACCAATCCAACTCTCATGAATCTCGTCGCGCAAGGGACTCTCCCCTCATCCTTGCCCATGAAAAATGCCACATCGTTGTTTACCATTATCCGCTACGATATAAATTCTATGATTCGATCTCGTTGTCTTTATCTCCTGAGTGTCTTCCTCCTACTTCTTAGCGCCACGCCAACATTTGGCTCGTCCCCCCAACGGCTCACCTCTCATCCTTCGGCTGATTATCAACCAGCGGTTTCGGCTGATGCCCAGTTCCTCGCATTTGTTTCGGCTCGTTCAGGCAACGAAGACATCTGGATCAAACCCCTTGGCAATAATGGCATGACTCTGCCTCGTCAAATTACGACCCATCCGGCCAGCGATCACAATCCTGACGTCAATCGTGATGGGACCAGACTTCTGTATGTTTCACATAAAACTGATCCCCGCGGAGATATTTACATCCGTGACCTCATTACCGGAGAGGAGGAACAACTCACCAATCTCAGCAGTGGCGATGCGTTCCCCCAGTGGTCTCCAAAAGAAGACGCCTTTTTTTATCTTAAAACTCATCCCCTAGAAGGCACATCCGCCGTGTATCGGAAATCGCTGGACGACGGACAGGAGACACTCATCATTCCTCAGGCCACTAGTTTTTCTGTTGGAACCACGGACACGATTGTGTATGCCAATGACAGCCATATTGCAAAAATGAACCTCCACACACAACAGACGACGATTGTGGGCCTTCCTTCACCAACCCTTGATCTTTGGCCCACAATTCTTTCCCTTCCGTCTTCAGGCACACCACAACCGTACGTTTTTTTTACGCGCTACGAACAGGACACCAACGGAGATGGCCGACTTGATGCTGATGATGAATCATCTATCTGGATGCAATCCATGCCAGAGGAACAGAATGACAAGCCCAAGATTTTTCGACTGACCCCAGCCCATCAGTTCCATGCCTATCCGATCACAGCCGGCACATTTCTCTATTATGCCGACCTGAAGAGCGGGGATCTCTTTCGGATCGACATCCCCACCTTCTTGAAAGACTATGACAATGTTGATCAGGCCAAGGCGTTAGCTGCGTCGTATCAGGATACAGGGCGACATGATCGATCCCTCCTTGTCCTCACGAATATTTCACGCAATCTCCTCGGCAACCTCAGCCAAAAGGCACAGGCAGATTTTGATTTTTCACTGGCAGAAGCCTATGTCCAGGAACACAATTTTCCAGCAGCTCGACAGGCCATTTCGCGTCACCAAGCCCAACCTGGACACATTGGCGCACTCGCCACGATCTACGACATTACGCTTCGAGTTCAGGAAAAAACACTCACCGTAAGTTCAGCAGAGCGCGATCGATTGATCACAACGGCCATCACAGAACTCTTAGAGTTAGGAAAACAGCACCAGGCGCAAGAGGAAATCTCAGGCAATGCATTTATTGCCGCAGGACGGCTTCACCTCTTTGCCAACCATCCACTCAAAGCGTTGGATTTTCTTATGAAGGCTGATGGCCTGCAAGACAAAGATGTTCGAGCCAAAGCCTTATTTAGCCGTGCGGAGGCCTACCAAGCCCTTGGTGATACAACCAATGTTCTTCAGGTTTTTATCGATGTCATCCATATGCTAGGCGAACATTCCTCCTGGGGGAAACGCGCCATACTTCGAGTACTTGATGTATCCCAACAAGACAACACTCCGCAAGATGCTATTACTGCCTTAAACCATTTCATGACTCAACAGGCTGACCTCCCCGTCTTGTCTGCCACAGCACGCCTGCGCGTGGCAAAACTGTATGATGCGTTAGGGGAACAAGGCCCGGCCTTAGAATCGCTGGAATCCATCCTGACCGCATTAGACATACCACGCGACCTGACCATCCAGACCTATCAACACAAGGCCGGTCTCCTCTCTAGTGCCGAACGATTTCAGGAAGCAGCCAACACCTATGCCGCACTTGGGACATTCTCCGGAGAAGGACAAGGGCAACTCAAAGACACTCAAGATTTGTTAGTTCTACAATTAGTGAAAAAGGCCTTGAAGGACCGTGCAATCGGAGAAACCCGTATTGCCGCTAAATCATTGAAGCACCTGATCGATCAATATCCTCAATCGGTGGAGAGTCATCGAGCGTACATTGAAACCAAAGTCATGCTGAAAGAAACGCAAGACATTCAACGTTGGTATACCAACCTGGTCACAACACAACCCAAGAATGTGGTCTATCGCTATGGACAAGCTCTTGCGTATTCCTATTCAGAACCGCCTGATCTTCCCCTTGTCCTCGATGTGCTCACCAACGCAGCAGAACTGGATCCTTCCATTTCCTATATTCATCAGACGCTGGGATGGGCATATGAACAAACCGAACGCGTCACTGGACAATCCGGGAATCTCGAACAGGCCGAACAGGAATATCGTATTGCCCTTGACCTCAACGATACCGCCCGTTTACCAGAAGTCGAATCGCAATTGCTGCTTAATCTTGGCAACACCTATTTAGCATTAGGCAATTTTCGTGAAGCGTACCGACATTACCGACGACGCGACGACCAGTTTACCCCCACCGGCAAGAGCTCCACGGAAATGCTCTATCATAAAAATTACGGAGAAGCCTGCTTCAAGTCCGGACGCAGCACCGAAGCGGTAGAGCAGTATCAATTAGCTATACGGCGAGTCCCTTCGGATCAACTCGCCTTCAAGGCGGAATTATTAGAACGTTTAGGCCTCGCTCACCAAGATTTAGGAGAGCATGCACAAGCCATCGACACGTACACACAGGCCTTACATATAAATAGAGACTTGGGGAACATGCAAAATGTTTCCCTACTACAACGCAACATTGGAGTGAATCTCTTCAACTTGAGTGAGACAGATCAGTCCGAAGGCCGCGAAGATCTGAAAAGAGCCCTCGACAGTTACTTCATGAGTCTTGAGCATCTGACAGAGATGGAGAGGCATTCCAATAAGACGGGGACGGGATTGATCAATCTTGAAGTGGGATTGAGCGAGACCGCATCGCAAGCTGCCACCGGCTTCGACAAGAACGGCGAAGAAAAACTCATGTTCAGCTATATCGCCAATACCTATGAGCGATTGACAGAGCCCGCCCCAGCCAGAGCGTATTTCGAAAAAAAACTCGCGCTGATCAATCAAAGCGCCTCCGATAATCCTTCCGCCTCAGCGCTCACGGAAAAAGCTATCGTCCTCAATCGCATTGGTATCCTCTCGCATCAAGTGAGTCAACCGCAGCAAGCCATGGAATCACTCCGTCAATCACTGAATTACACCCATACTTTGAACATTCAATTTGGAACAAGTGTCAATCTCTACAATCTTTCAAAAATCGCCGTTGAAGAAATCGGGAAGGGCCGGCTTCCTGAAGAAAGCCTACTCGATCTATTGGTAGAAGGACTCGCCGACCTGCATTCCACGGGATATGAAGATCCTGCACTCTTTTATACGCTGACGAATACAGCCTTGCTCTTGTCCCGACGACCTGACACAACACAAGATGCCAAATCAAATCTGGAAGAAACTGTCCAACACATTCACCGACAATTTCATTATGACACTCTGCCCTGGTCGTACTACACACGAGCCGAATCGCTCCTTCAGAAGCCCTCCTTGTTCTCTGACGAACAACGCCATCCGCTGACATTTCTGGTCAAACTCAATCAAGCTGAGTTGATAAAGCACACCATACCCTCAACAAAAGTCGATCAACTTCATGACTCACTCCACGCATTGGTGAAAGAACACAAAAGCGCTCACAACTGGCTATGGTTTATCTTGCAAGCCGAGATAGCTCAAGATTCTTCACATCGCCAAGAATTCTTGACCAAAGCAGTGGATGCCGTGCTTCAGTTTCCGACCCAAACAGATCCTCTCATGGGAGTGTCTGGTCTCGGGCCAGCCTACGTCCGACTCATTCAATTATCCGTCGATCATCTTGTCGCAGAAGGACAACCGGAATCGGCCTTTGCGATCTCCGAACAATTGAGCCTCCGGCAGCGTACTCGTGCGGTCTATGACATGTTGGGCGAGGAGTTCTTTCTGAAAGGCCTCGAAGACTATGGTCCCGAACTCCAATCATTATTTGCGGAAATCCGTCAGGCCCGTCTCGCAGGCGATAGAGAGGCTCTCGAGCAGCTGAGCCCGGTCTTAGAAGGAATTCTCTATGCCATGTATGAAGAAAAACCATGGGCCACCGCCTCGTTCTGGTCCTATCCCCTTACCGATGATGTGTTTTTTCTGACCCTCGACGGTGCGCATCCATATGTGAAAATTCTTCAAGGACAACAAGGCTATCATGGATTTGTCCATAACGGTGAAAGCCTTCATTACAGCCCAATCACACTCAAGGATGGGAAGATCGTTGGGGATCATGAATTTCATCAACGTGTGAATCAGGCAGCCTCGGCATATGTGTCGATTACACCTGAACTGGAATCGCTCCTTGTATCTTTGCCATTGAGTGCAATACCGCTCACCCGAGTCAGCAATGCCTATGATTTCATAACCGGATTCCATCTACGCAGCTTGTTCGTTTCCCAAGTCACCACGCCTAAAGAATTTCAGCCTCATATTCCGCAAGAAGGTGGGGACATTCCATTTGTCTTGCAAACATTTACCGGCAAGCCAGACCATGACCATTCCTTGGCTTCAGCAGCAAATATTTCGGTATTTATTCATACACCGCAACACGTCGCTTTCGAAGTGGATCGAACACACAACGTGCGGGAATCAGTGTCCGTCATCGACTTTGCTGGCACTCAACATCATTCCCTCATCTTATTCGGCGGACTGGATCCAGCAGGACCATCTCCCGACATCGCTATCGCTGCATTTTTACGCGCGGGGTTTCCGCATATTATCGTGAGCCAACGGCCTGTGAGTGCGAAGGAAGCCTCCCAATGGTTGAATCGATACCTCTCGCATCTCCAACAACTCCCACCTGATGAAGCCGTCGTGTCGGCTTCACAAGACCTCTGGGGTGTGAAGGCCGGGTTCTCAGCATTTCATCATTACGGATTTGCCGGTATGGCAGCGGATGAACGCGAGGAATACGCAACGCTCATCTACGATGAGGAACAAGCGAAAGCTATTCAAGCGTTTGAAGAGCAACGCTTTTCAGAATCTCTCACCCATCTCGAGCATACCTTGGCGCTCATCGACTATGCCGACAGGCAAGAAGAATTTCAAGATCTCATCACCTTAGCCGTCGAAACAGCCTTTGAGATTGGCAATTATGAAAAAGGTCTCTTCTTCCAGAAAAAATTACTCAACACGTTATCACCTGACACGGCCATGAATGATCGAGCAGAAGCCTTGTATAGCCTGGGCATTCTCTACTCTCGACTGGAACGATTCGACGAAGCCGTAACCCAGTTGGAAGAAGCCACTCGCCTTTGGAATGAGAGCGGAGAATTAGATCGCTTAGCTGAAAGTACAGCAACGCTCGGCGTCGTTCGAGAAAATATGGGTTCGTACTCTGAAGCCTTGAACAAATTTCATGAGTCATTTTCTCTGTACGAAGAAATTGGGGAAATGGGGCACACAGCCTTTCAGTACCGTCGAATGGGACGCATTCATTATCTACGCCTAGGGCGATATGAACAAGCACGTGAACATTTCTTGGCCGCCTTAGACCGTTACCGTCAACTGGGCGATCAACAGGGAGAAGCTGAAGTCTTATATGAAGTCGGACTCACGTTTGAAAAAGTCGCGTTATTTGATCAAGCGGCAAACTACTATACACAAGGACTGTCAATTGGGCAGGAACTCAATCTGCCATTTTTGATCGCGACGGGTCACTTATACTTAGCCAACTTGGCTTGGTTCCAAGGAGACTACCAAACCGCGTTTCAACGACTGACACAAGCCGACCAGCAAGCTGCACTCACGCATGACGCCCAACTCCGTATTATGGTGAAAAATACTCGAGGGCTCATGTATTGGACTCTCAACGAGCCAGGAAAAGGTCTCCATCATCTGCATGAAGCCGTGAAGCTTAGCGAGAACTCCAACATTCACACGGAACTCGCCTCCTCATTAAACAATCTCGGATTGATCTACCGCCAGCAAGGCGACCACCATACGGCGTTGGAAACATTCACCCGTGCCCAAAAGCTGGACGAATCACTGAAATCGCTCTGGGGGCTCGGCTACGATCACCGCAATATTGGCATTTCTCTCCTGGCTTTGGGCAAGCTTGATGAAGCAGAAGCTCAATTTTTGAAAGCCGAACAAATCAGCGCCGACATTCATAATGTCACCAATTGGGTCAAAGCTCTACTGGAACTTGGAAATGTGAATCATGCGTTGAAACGACCCGAGCAAGCCCTCGAATACTATCAGCGCACATTCGATCTTTCCAAAAAACATGGTATTCAGGAAGTCGAGTGGCGAGCGGCTGCAGGAATGGGAACAATATTGCGGGAGAAGCAACACACCACGAAGTCGTTGTCCTGGCTATCCAAAGCCGTGGAGGTGGTGGAGGGCATGCGCGCATCCTTGAAGATCGATGAATTGCGTAACAGTTTCCAGAACAACAAATTGGATTTATATCGAGACATTATTACCTTGTTGATCAGTATGAACCGGACCGATGACGCCTTCAATTATCTGGAGCGATCCCGATCACGAAGCTTCATTGATTTGTTAGGCAACCAAAAAATATCGTTGAAAAATGAGGGCGACCAAGAAACATGGACGCATATCAATACACTTGGTTCCACATTAGATTCTGTTCGTTCTGAGCTGGGTTCTTATGATCAACCACCGGCAGACCTGCAGGAACGCTTTCACACACTCAAAATCCAATATGAAGAAGCCATTCTTGAGGTGAAACAACAAAATCCAAGCCTAAGTAGCTTTATCGCCGTCAATCCACTCAACCTACAAGGAGTGCAAGACCTCTTGGCTCCTGAGATCGGACTGGTGTCGTACTTCCTCACTGAAGATCATGTCTACTTATGGCTCATTACGCACACACACACCATTTTCAAGCACGTGGCGATCGGTGAGCAGGAATTTCTGACACTCATCACTCGATATCGCCAATCGGTACAACATCTGGAACCGGTTGATGAGGAGTTACAGAAGCTCTATGGATACTTGATTCAACCAATTCAGCCAGCTCTCACGAATCTTGATTTTTTAGGAATCATTCCAGACGGCCCCTTGCACTTCCTTTCATTTGCTGCCCTCAAACATGGGCCAACTTACTTGGTCGATGACATCCCCTTGTTTTACGCACCCTCAGCCTCTGTCTTTCAATTTACCTTTGCTAAACGACAAAAGAAAAAGAATTTTAAAGTCCTGGCTATCGGGAATCCTGACCTGGGCAACTACAACTACAACCTTCCCTTAGCCGAACTAGAAGCCCAGAGCATCAAATGGAATTATCCTCAGATGGACATTCTGACCGGAGACAAGGCTACCAAAGAATGGGTGATGGACAATATCTCAAAATATGGGATCATTCATTTAGCAGCACATGGGGAGTTTGATGAGTTGAATCCTCTCCTCTCCAGTTTATGGCTGTCTTCGCCCAATCCGGAAAACCGTCGCTTGACGGTTAAAGAAGTGTTCAGCTTGGAATTGAATGCCGATTTAGTTACTTTAAGTGCATGCCAAACCGGACTGGGCAAGCTAGAAGCCGGTGAACTCATTGGACTGAATCGAGCCTTCATTTATGCCGGTACACATGCCTTGGTTTCAGCACTGTGGCGAGTAGACGACTTATCGACTTCTGTCTTGATGAAACATTTTTACCGGAATTATGTGACACTCAATAAAGCCAAGAGCTTGCGACAAGCCCAACTGATCGTCAAAAAAGACTATCCTCACCCCTCCTATTGGGCAGGATTCAGTTTAACCGGAGACTATCAATGACATTTTTCGATTTCCCAAGAAAAAAGAACCCGTATCGATTCGCTTCTCTTATGAACCTATATGTGGCCATCATCATGTGTGGAGGGATGTTACTCCTTCCCTCTCTCACTTGGGCCACCACACTCTACGCCAAAAAAGATGGCGTGAAAGTCACGGCTGAAAAATCTCCCACCTCTGCCGTGATCACCACATTGAAGCTTGGGGAAACAGTCACCGTCCTCAGCAAAGCAGGCCGGCTAGCTAAGGTCAAAACATCCAAAGGGAAAAAGGGTTGGGTCTTTACCTTCAGGCTCTCATCAAAAAAGCCCAGAGGCAAAAGCAGCTCTGGACTCTCCGGGTTGACGGGAAGACGCAAAATTGCTGCACGCGAATCGCGGGCGGGTGGCAGTATTCGTGGCCTGAAAGAATCCGACAAACAGATTAAGCAGGAACATCGTGACGCGGTGGATCGCATGGAAGCATTTGCTGTAACACAGAATGACTTGATGCAGTTTAAGAAAGCTGGACACTTAGGAGAATTTTTCGGAGGTGCCCAATGAAACGGCTCATTATCTGTAGTAGTCTCATTCTGTTGTTCGTGTTCATTCCCAGCACTGGAATGAGCGGCTTCCTAGATGACTTATTGAAAGCCCCGCCTCCTCAAGAAAAACAGGCGCCACCTGCTCAAGAACAATCACCCGAAAAATCTGCTAGTGAGGAATCTCCTGATCTGATTCAAGGCTTGGGAGAGGTCTTTGGCATCAAAAAGAAAAAAATCGACCTATTCAGACAAGGTCTTGGCGTCGTGGAAGCGCTCCAACCCATCGGCGAGGAAGAAGAAATCACGCTAGGGCAAGCTGTTGCAGTGGAAGCCTTCAGCAGATTTGGTGGTGAATATCCGAACCAAGAATGGACTCGCTACATTAATCTGGTCGGGAAAACCGTAGCAGAGTTTTCCGATCGACCAACTCTTGATTACCACTTTGCCATACTGAATAGTCCAGAGCAGAACGCGTTTGCCGCACCGGGTGGATACATATTCATTACGGTGGGACTCTTGAAAACACTGAAAAACGAAGCTGAGCTGGCCGGCGTCCTCGCACATGAAGTCGCCCATGTGACTCACCAGCACATGCTGGAAACCATTCGCCGTGGAGCCATTCTTGGAAGCGTCTCGGAGTTCACTCTCTCAGCCATGAAAAAGAATCCTGACATGTTTTCCAACGTCATAGATGAAATGACGGAAGTCTTATTTACCAAAGGGTTGGACAAGGAAAAAGAATTCGAGGCTGATGTGATGGGAATTGAGTATGCATACCGCGCCGGGTACCACCCACAGGGATTGCGGGATTATCTTCAGACTTTGCGAAAAGACGAAGGCCATACCCAATCTCGGGTTTTTACCACCCACCCCTCAACAGCGCTTCGCATCTCTACAATTGATGCCTTGTTACAAGACTACTCTGATCTTCAAGGTTTACCATTTTGTACCTAGTACCTAAACCTTTCGACTTGAGCCTTCTCCTTCAGATCTGCTGAATACACTCAGCAGACCGAAGGAGCTACACCTGCCACCTGCTCCTGATCGAAACGCGAGAGTCCCCGTCAATAAAGAGGAAAAGCTGTCATTATCAACATATGATTCGAAATTCTGTGGATAAATATACCAGGGAAGTCAATCAGCAATATTGTTGATTTCATCAGGAACAAATCAATAAAGGAAAGTCAAGAAAAAAGTCTTTTCTACTTTTACGACTACAC
>QIMB01000495.1 GCA_003233615.1 Nitrospirota bacterium | reverse complement strand
CATGGTGGCGTGTGGGCTGGGGATTATCCTAAAGACGGCAGTTGAGCGCGAAAAAGCTGTGCAAGCAATTGATGTGCAGAGGGAATGGACACATTGCGTGGTCACCTTGTGGGTGATGAGTCGATTTTTCATGTCCTAGATGCGTCAAGGGGTTGTGCAGCTTTTTCGCGCTCAACTGCCGTTTGTAGGTTTAAGGAAAGGAAAGTCAATAGTTCCATTAGAAACCATCATCCTCCGCACGATGTTACATTCCCGACTCATGATTCGTTCAGATTGCGAAACAACCCTTTATTGCGTAGTGCCCTTTTTCGATTGAGGGCAGCATGAACTTCTTGGGACTGTTGAATATCTCACTCTCATGGCACATAAACGCCCAAGAAGAGACAGCCATCATTAGCTGGAGGGAATGTTCAAAAAAGTCCGTCCAGCAAGGCCGCAGCCATTTTGGCGCGCGGAGCGTACATGGAGTACGTGAGCACGGCAAAAGGGCGAGAACGCCGCTGGTGGCTTTTTTCAACATTCCCTTCTTGTGTAATGACTGGAGGACAGCGTTCTCAATGACTAGCCAAGAGGTTTTGCCTGTTGGTCAAAATGTGATGGCTCTCTATCCCTCCTGCATCATGCCCGTAGTCTGTGGCGGGTATTACGAGTTACGCGGTCTTCATGCTCCACCACCGCCAGCCGATAAGGCCAGCTAAACCAGTACCAAAAAGCAACAGAGCGTTAAGGATGGGTACGGGAGCTACGGTAATGTTTATTTGCCAGCTTGGGAATAGGAATTATAAACGGCCTTTTGGGCTGGACCGGAAAGTACCAGCGACGTCATTGCGGATTCAATCCCCGGACGTCGCTGTCCGACATGCGAGCGTTCATCCTGCGAGGAGGGTCTGACCGGCCCATTGTTCTCGGATCGGGCCAGCATGGCGCTCCAGTGTGGGGTGTGGGGAACTGGGCAAAGGCGATCTGTCGGCTCATGAACTGAACGGCATCTCGCGTGGGATTAGGCTTGATTCACGGTTTTCCCTGATCCGGCTCCTGCACAGGTGAGTAAGCCTTGGTCGGTGTCCAGCCCAATCAGTTGATCACTAATAACCCCTGGGGAAATTGTGGTGCCGGCATAGGGACGACGGGTCTTAACCTTGTCAGGGTCAGCCCAAAATTCGTGTGGAATGTCACCGGTCTTTTCTTTGACATTCCCGCGTAACAAACCAGCAAGCAAAGCCATAGGGTCCCTCATAGAAGAAGATGACTCGGCTTTTCGTTGAAAAAGTGGAAACACCGTAAGGCCTCATGTACACACACAGGAAAGTCGAATTGTACCGAAGATCCACAAAACTGCTGAACGGGGAGGGGAGTCGATGTATTTTTGACAAACGTCATTTGACAGTTTACGATAAAAGAATGATCAAAAGCTTTCAGCATCGTGGCCTCAAGCGATTTTTTGAGGATGATAACCCCAGGCGATTACCCCACGATATGTTAGATCGGATTAGTTTGATCCTGGCTCGTCTTGATAGAGCGAAGACGATTGAGGTGATGGACGTGCATTCCTACCACCTCCATGAATTGACAGGGAATCGAAAAGGCACCTGGAGTGTGACCGTTCGGGCGAACTGGCGTATCACCTTTAGCTTTAAAGATGAGCACGCCTATGATGTGAATTTTGAAGATTACCATTAGGAAAGGAAAGAGTCATGAGTATCAAGAGAACCGCGTTACGCATGAAGAAACCACCCCATCCCGGCTTAGGGGTGAAAGTAGATTGCCTGGAACCCTTTGGGCTTTCTGTCACAGAAGGCGCGAAAATTCTTGGGGTGACTCGGCAAACACTGAGTAATCTCACCAATCAAAAGACTGATTTGTCATGGGATATGGCGATCAGGCTGGCAAAGGCCTTTGGGTCCACGCCAGACGGATGGATGGCCTTACAGTTTCAATATGATGCGGCCCAGGCTGAAAAACGGATGAAACAGATTAAGGTGAAGCCCTACAAAGGTGAGTTAGAACCTGCCTATCAATAGTCTTTCTTTTCCCCATAGTCGCTCGTAGAGCGGTGTAAGTCCTTTTGACTTTTGTTGGTCCTGATAACCAAAAGAGGCTATCAGGCACAGAGGGAACGAAATCTACAGGGAACTCTACGTCGACCACATTGTTACGCACATGAATTTTCCTCAATCCTGGTGTGATGACTATCGCAATCATGCCCATTGGGTCCCGCAGTTCGGCATCTATGCGATTGTGTTAAGCATGGAGGATGATCAGAACAAATGGATGTAAAGTTTCACAGGCTGGATTCTCCCTTGCGTGGGGATGACAGTGTTGACGCAAGACAAGCTTCTTTTTCGATTGAGAGGAGCGAGACCTTCTTGCGTCATGACTGGAAAACATCATTCTCAATTTCTAGCCAAGAGGTTTTGCCTGTCGGTTAAAATACGATGGTGAGAGGTGGTCCCACTTTGTTGGACAGGGTTGCGGCGAAGTTAAGCTACAATAGGTTGTTTGATGTTATGCCGCACGTTTCTTCTCTTCAGAAGTGGGCCTCTGAAGGTGAGAGAGGTTATAGACCTCATCGGGTGTTTGTCCATCGAACGTCGAATGCGGCCGTGTTTGATTATAATGTTTCAGCCATGCGCCGATCTGTATACGCGCCTGAGAGCCGTTCTCAAAAGCATTGAGGTACACACATTCATATTTGAGACTCCGCCAAAGCCGTTCGATGAACACATTGTCCATCCAGCGGCCTTTGCCATCCATTGAGATGTTGATCTTGTGGTCTTTCAGCACAGCAGTGAACTCAAGCGACGTAAATTGAGCGCCTTGATCGGTGTTGAAGATATCCGGGACGCCATACCAAGCCAGCGCCTCCTCCAACGCTTCAACACAGAAACGAGTGTCCATGGTGTTCGACAGCCTCCAGGCCAGGACTTTGCGACTCTGCCAGTCCATGATCGCCACCAGATAGAGAAACCCGCGCTTGATCGGGATGTAGGTAATATCAGTGCACCACACCTGATTCGCCCGCGTGACAGCCAGATTTCGTAACAGATAGGGGTAGATCCGATGTTGCGGGTGGGGCTGACTTGTGCGTGGTTCCTGATAAATCGCGTGCACGCCCATTAACGCCATCAACCGCCGAACTCGGTGCCGCCCCACGTTGTGCCCCTGACGTCGCAACCAGCGCGCCATCTGGCGACTGCCGTAATAGGGCGTGAGCAGATATTGCTCGTCAATCAACCGCATCAGCTTGAGGTTCAGTGGGGATTCACCGGTTGGTTCATAATACCAACTGGAACGGCTGATGGAGAGTAACTGACACTGCGTCGTGATGCTCAATTGCTTATTAGCGGGCGCTATCATTTCTTGGCGCCTCCTAACCCCAATCGGTTGGAGGCATTGACTAAAAAATCCCGTTCCACACTCAGTCGGCCAATTGTGGCGTGCAGCTCATGGATGTGTGCCTCTTGATCAGTGTGGTTCTTCTCGAGCTTGCCGGAAAATCCAACCTCCATCGCAGTCAGGGCTTCACGTTTCCAGCGGTGAATGACGGTGGCATGCACGCCAAATTTTAACGCCAGCTCCGATATCGGCGCGTCCTCACGGAGCGCACACAAGGCCACCTTGGCCTTGAAACTGGCAGGATGATTCTTGCGGGTTCGACTCATAATCTATGGCCCTCCTTTGGTCATAAATTGTAGCCTAACACCCTGTCCGAATTCCTAGGACCACCTCTGTCCTCTATCCCGCCGGCCTCATACCAGGAGTCTGCGGCCGGTATCTATCCATATAAATCCAAAGATGGGAATGTTGAAAAAAGCCGCCAGCGTCGTTCTCGCCCTTTTGCCGTACTCACGTACTGAGAGCACGCTCCGCGCGCCAAAAAGGCTGTGGCCTTGCTGGGCGGACTTTTTTGATCATTCCCTTAGCTGTTGACGTCGATTGCTCCTCGGGCATTTGTGGGCTATGGGAGTGATAATATTCAACAGGCTCAAGATAGCAAAGGTGTCAGAAATGACGGAGGAAATGGGTTACAGGTTAATGCCAATTGTGGCGAGGGCTGATTTAGGGGAAATGAGGTTGCGTGTCAATCCTAATGTTTTTGGATCGAAGCCCATGGCGAGGCCGAGGAGTTGGGGGAGGTGGAGAATGGGAAGGTCGATGGTTGTGTGTTCCTGCTTTGCGGCTTGGGATTGCATGCCGTCTAGATTGAGATGACAGAGAGGGCAGGGAGTGACCATGATGTCGGCACCGTGAGATTTCGCGTCTTGAGTATGGGTGGCCACCATGGATAAGGAATTGATTTTATTGATGGTGAGAATGGGAAATCCGCAACATCGGGTTTTCCCCGGAAAGTCGACGACGTCGGCTCCAAGAATTTCCATGATACGTTCCAACGATTTCCCTCTGTCGGGATGCTCTTCAAAGCCTAAGGCTTCTGTTGGTCGTTGAATATAGCAGCCGTAAAACGGGGCAGCGCGAAGTCCGGTTAAGGGTTTCGTGATAGCCTGGCGAAGAGCGTCTTCTCCGACATCCTCTAAAAGAATCCACAGGAAATGTTTGATCGTGGTGGTTCCACGATACGTGAGGCCTTCTTCTTGTAACATTTCATTGATGTTTTTGAGATAGTCTGCGTCATTGATGAGCCGGTGATTGGCTTGGCTCATGACTCCCTGGCAGGTGCTGCAAATGGTCATGATGGGCAGCCCCTGTTGTTCTGCCAGGGCAAAGGTCCGTGCATTCAGCGCGTCGCCTAATTTCTCATCTTTTTCTTGAAGGACGCCTGCGCCGGTGCAGGAGGCTGTGGTCATTTCTTCAAGGTCAATGCCGAGCTTGGGATAGACCTGCATGACTGATTGATAGAGTTCGGGACAGGCGCCTTTCGACACGCAACCCGGGAAGAAGGCATATTTCATGCGTGGTTTACCTTAAAGAGATTTTTTGAGGTTGAGGGAACCGTACTCATTTTTGATGACTTTACCTCACCTTGGTCCTCTCCTTACAAAGGAGAGGAAACTATCTACGATTTCTTACGTGCACGTTTAAACAGCCGTTGGATGTGTCGGATGCTTGTGAGCGGCTTGTGTAAAGGTCCAGATAGGGGGACTTTGCCTTTGAGTATTGATTGGAAGACCATGGGAATCATTTCAAATAATCGTCCAACATGCTTGAGTCCAAAGGTTCTGACAGCCAACATGGGTTCGTCTAGAATGCCTTTGTGTTTGATGATGTCGGTGAAGACTTCCGCATGTCTGGACCCGCAGGTGGCGGGAATCTTTGCGGCCATGCCCTTCGTTCGCAAGGACATAATCCTGTCCATGGGCCCCACGCCTTTGGGGCAGGCTTGAATACATTCCATGCAGCGCGTGCAATCCCACATGCCGCCGGGTGTATTGAGATTTTCTAAACGCTGTCTGGTTGCCGCATCGCGAGGATCTGCGACAAAACGGTAGGCTTTTGCAAGGGCTGCCGGTCCGATAAATTGGCTGTCTACTTCAAGGACGGTACAGTCGGATACACATACGCCACACATAATGCATGACATGACCCTGTTTAAATGCTGCATGGCCTGAGGAGGAGCCGTATATTCGGTTGTTGGCGGCGGTCCCTGTGGTTGAAGCCAGGGTTGTATTTGACGAATTTTCGACCAAAATGAGGCCATGTCTGTGATCAGGTCTTTGATGACAGGCATATTCTTCATCGGCTCAATCTGGATTGTTTCACCTTCCGAGGCCACGGAAATCATTTTTGTTTTACAGGCCAGAGCGGCATGTCCGTTAATTCGCATGCCGCATGATCCGCAAATGGCACCCCGACAGGAACATCGGAGAGCTAGTGAATCATCTATGGTTTCCCGGACTTTGATGAGCCCATCCAGCACGCTGTCTGCGGGATTCACCTCAAGATCATAGTCCTGAAAATAGGACGAAGGTTGATCATGCTCCGGGTTAAATCGGCGTACGCGAAGGGTTGTCTGCATAGGGTTCAAGGAAAATACTGGTTAATAAGCACGGTGTCATCCTGAGCGTAGCGAAGGATCTGGGATCAGCGCAAACAGGCCATGGCTTAACGAAGGTTCGCTCTCACACATTGTCATTATCCTGTGTGATAATGAAGGATCTGTGTCTAACCCAACCAGGCCATGCCTGACCTGAGTCCTGAGTCTGTCGAAGGGTCGAAGGGGCTCAGCTAGATGCTTCGCGCTGCTCAGCATGACAATTTGGCGTTTCTCCTAATAGACCCGCATTTGAGGTTGCCACTGGGTAATCTTGACGGGCAAATATTCAATGTGTGGGGTTCCAGTACCCGTATGATATAGCAAAATATGTTTTAACCATTCGTCATCCTCTCGGTCCAGATAATCCGTGCGAAAATGGGCTCCACGGCTCTCTGTCCGCGTGAGCGCTCCGGCGATGATTGTTTCGGCACAATCCAACATAAACCCTAATTCTAAGGCCGCGATAACTCCTGTATTAAATACATGGCCTTTATCCTGGATGGTGATGCCGGGCCATCGTGCTTGAAGATCGCGGATATGTTGTTTGGCGATATTCATCCCGTCCTGTTCCCGAAATACCGCGACATGGCGGTTCATGGTGGTGCCCATTTCCAGTCGTAGCGCGGCTGCACGTTCGCCTTGCCCTGTTCTGGCGAGGAGTGCTTGCACCAGGCGTCGGTCAGAAGCGATGGCTGAGTCGGGTACGTGGAGTTTAGGGAGATTCCTGACATATTCTGCGGAACAGCATCCGGCTCTTCGACCAAAAACGATCGTGTCTAACAGAGAATTTGCTCCGAGCCGATTTCCGCCATGAAGACTGACGCAGGCGGTTTCCCCGGCAGCAAAAAGCCCGTGAAGACCTTTCCAGTGGCCATCAGGATCCCAACACCGACCATTGATATCTGTTTTGATTCCACCCATTTGATAATGCATGCCAGGGCGGATGGGCAATGGCTCTTCAATTAAATCCACGTTGGCAAAGGTTTTGGCTTCCTCATGAATTTGCCCCAATCGTTCTTGAATGACCTGTCGTCCCAAATGCCGACAGTCTAATAACACACAGCCTTTGATCCCGCGCCCTTCGTTGATTTCAGTTTGCGCCGCACGAGAGACGACATCACGGGAGGCCAGCTCCAACATGTTGGGGGCATAGTGCTCCATGAACCGCTCGCCCTTGCTATTCAAGAGATACGCGCCTTCGCCTCTGGCCGCCTCGGTAATCAACAACCCTTTACCCTTGAGCGTGGTGGGATGGTATTGGACCATTTCCATATCCATCAATGGTGCGCCTGCCCTGTAGGCCAGGGCCATCCCGTCGCCAGTGCAAATCAAGGCATTGGTCGTGGGCTCGTACACCCGGCCTAGACCGCCGGATGCCATGATGACGGCTTTGGCTCGAAACAACGCGAAATTTCCATTGCGAATTTCAAACGCCGCGAGTCCTGCGCACCGTCCATGGTCGTCCTTTACCAGTGAGGTGGCAAACCATTCTTCGAAGACGGGGATTTTGGCCTGCATGATTTGTTCGTACAAGACGTGAAGCATGGCTTGCCCGGTGAAGTCTGACACAAAAAACGTTCGAGCTTTTTTTTGTCCACCAAATCTCCGGGTGCCCAAGCGTCCGTCGTCTTGACGGTTGAAAATTACGCCCATGTGTTCAAGGGTGATAATGTCCTGCCCCGCTTCACGGGCTAAGACTTCAATTGCATCTTGATCACCTAAATAATCGCTGCCTTTGACGGTTTCGAATGCGTGGTCTTCCCATTTGTCACCACGGTCGGTCAGTGCGGCGTTAATGCCGCCTTGCGCGGCGTTGGAGTGGCTGCGAACAGGATGAACTTTTGTCAGGATAGCGACTGAGACGCCCTGTTCATGCGCTGTGAGAGCTGCGCGCATACCTGCCAATCCGGCACCAATGACCAGAACATCGTAGGAATGGGAAGAGATCATTGGTTTAACAAAAATCTGTGTGGAGCGAAGGTGTCGTGGAACATGAAGAGCTGAATCGTTCAGTAGGCTTGGCTATGAAGAAGAGGTTTCGCGGTTAGCGAGCGATTGATACGGACGATTGCGCTGTCCCTCGTATATTTGATCGGGCCGGAAAAGATGATTGTCATGATATTGTTCAAAGCAGTGAGCGAGCCACCCGGCAACTCGTGCTATGGCAAACATTGGTGTAAAAAGATCGGTGTCAATTCCCATCTGATGATAAAGTATACCTGAATAAAAATCTACATTGGGACGAATGCCTTTTGGCCCCACGCGGGCGTCCATATGTTTTTCCACGGCGCTTGCGAGGGTGTAGAAGGATTGGGTAGTCGTGTCAGCGGCCAATTGTTTGGCGAAGGCTTGCATCACGATGGCACGAGGATCTTTGACTTTATAAATTCGATGTCCAAAGCCCATGATTTTTTCTTTGTTCGTCAATTTCTGGTTGAGATATTCAGGAATTCTCTCAAGTGTCTGTATCTCCTCTAACATATGAATGACGGCTTCATTCGCACCACCATGGAGTGGGCCTTTCAGTGTCCCAATGGCGGACGAGACAGCTGTGTATGGGTCAGCAAGCGTTGAGGCCGTCACCATGCCACTGAATGTTGAGGCATTCATGGTGTGCTCGGCATGTAGAATCAAACACACGTCAAATATCTTTGCCATGGCGGGATCCGGAATCTGTTCGGTCAACATGTAGAGGAAATTCTCTGCGTACGAGAGATCATCTCGGGGTCGGATTGCATTATCTCCCCGTCGTAGCCGAGCGAATGCGGCCACAATGGTGGGTAGCTTCGCGATGAGTCGAACAGCAGTGAGATATCGGATGGCTTCATCCAACACTTCGTGAGCGGGATAAAACATCCCCAACGCGGCAACAGCCGCTTGCAGGGCGTCCATGGGATGCCCCTGTTCCGGGAGCGATTTCAGGAGATCAATAATGCGGTATTTGATACGACGATGATGAGAAATATCCCGGGTGAAATCATCTAGCTCACGTTTGGTAGGAAGCCGATTAAACAGTAGAAGAAACGCGGTTTCAAGAAAGGAGCTGTGTTTGGCGAGATCTTCAATGCGGATCCCGCGATATTCTAAAACTCCCTCTGCTCCATCCACGAAGCTGACGGAGGACTTGGCCGCAGGAATTCCGGCTAACCCCGGGAAGAAATCGCGCATTTTTTTTCAGGCTTTTCGACTCAATGGTTGCTGCCACCTCATTAACATGATTATAGCTCCATGTGTTCCTTTCACCAAATCGGGACGGGACAACTACGTAAGATGTGAGGCGTCAGGCGATAAGAAAAGAACAAGTCGGTCTGTAGAGGCTTTTCACAATCGGCTGGTGCGCAAAAGGGCATTGTTAATTTAATAGATAATTCAGCTCCCCATTCCACTTTGCCATCAGGAGCAGGACTGAATACCACAACATCGTTTCGCTTTTGCTATAACACTTTGTTTTTCGGCGTAGGCGGGCCAGAAAATGCCGGAATAAACTATTGTAGCCTTCAACCGTGAATGTTTCGGCCTTGGACTGCACGTGCTTCTCTGACGGCACGAAGTGCTCATACGGCTCCCAATAGTCCGTCATGACCTGAGCAATCAACGAGCTGTTGATGGCTTCCCATAAGCGGGCCCCAGTCATGACGCCTCGTGTGCCAGTGACAGCATGGAGGAAGCGTTTGCCAAGTCGATCAACAGCAATCCAGATCCAACAATAGTTTTTTTATGCCCGACATAGCTATGCAGTTCATCCATTTCGACGATGTGGGCGGCGGCACGCTTGATCTGAGCCACTTCTTCGCCCAGGGCTTTGATCCACTGATAGATTGCCACATGACTAAACCCTAGGATGCGACCGATCGACCGAAACCCCAGGCCTTCCAAGTACAGAGTCACGGCCAAGCGGCGCTGTGCGACGGTTGAGATATCGGACTTGTGGGCAACCGTATACAAATACCGGCATGCTTTACACTTGTAGCGCTGTCGTCCGTTGAGGACGCCAGTTTTGACTCGATCAGCACTGGAACATCGTGGACAATTCAACATAGGTACCTCCCCCAAATATAAGGAGGCGAGCTTAGCAAATATCTATCAACGCAAAAGAATGGTACGTCTCGTAGAGCGCGACTGTTGTGGTGCAGATCGCCATGAACAATCGCTCACATTACGTAGTAATTGCATCTACTACTTGAACTTTCCCCTATCCTTTCCGACTCTTGCTCTGCATTGTTCTCCCTACAGCAGTTGGCACCAGAATGTAGGTGGTGGCCTGCACGTTGTCCTGGTTCTTTGTGTCTAACGTTCGCAGAATCTGGCATAACTCCTTGGATTCATTTTAGAAATGGGCAGCCCTATTTAAAGGGAATGGCCCTTGCAAATCATAAAAAATATTGGGAATGGCCCTTGCAAATCATAAAAAATATTATGAATCGAGTCTGGTCAGCTATTCAGTCTTTATGGGCCTCACGTGTTTAGGAGGTTGACGATGAAACCATTTAGCTATCTTTGTGCATGGGCTGTGATTCTGGGTTGTTTAGGTGTGACGCCAAGTATGGCTGGAGATCCTAATGTTGACAGAGCACTTCTTCAGAGAAAAAATGGTGTGCACACTCAATCAGCAGGATCCGCTGTGTCATCGACGCAATTTCAAAACGTAGAAGGCACGCTTAAGGAAATTCAAGGCAATGTCTATGTGGTTGAAGGTAAGACGACCCATCAGTCAATTCGAGTCGAGATTGGGCGAGATACGGCGTTTCCGAATGGGCAAAAGGAACCCG
>QIMB01000118.1 GCA_003233615.1 Nitrospirota bacterium | reverse complement strand
CACCAGCGAACAGCGCTCATTATCGGTAACAAGGACGTCGTCGAACGAACCTTGTCAGTCATGAACAAAGGTTGATCTCCCTCTGATTCGTTTTGCCTGAAATTTAGGCATTTCATTTTCCCACTCCAGTTTTCCCTTTTTCTTCAATAAATTTATGCAAGTCTCAAATGGTTCTTAATGAGCCCTATCCCGCTTCATTGCAGAAATTTTGAAAATTCTTAGTCCATACACGGTGGTATTTTGGTGAATTCTCAATAAGATATTGTTTTAAATGGAAATTTTTCTTCTTTGACGACTCATCCGTGTGTCCCATTTCATGCGTCTTTTCTGGGACTTTAGGCCTTAACTTTGGGTCTTTTGATTGATTGCAGATTCTGTAGCCCAATCGTACAATGCATTTTCCCACGAATGGGTGGGACAGTCCGGTTATGTCTTTCACATTTTAGTCCCTGACGGAGGGGTTGGATTATGGCAAAAGTCCTTGAAGGCCCAGGAATGGGCCTGTTGCGAAAATGGGGAATCTCTACACCCAACTATGTCGTGGTGACGTCACACGATGAATTTGAAGAACTCTCGAAGGTTCATGATTGGCTGCAAAAGAGCAAGCTTGTCGTGAAAGCTCATGAAGCATTGGGCTCTCGTTTTAAATTAGGTCTAGTGAAGGTGGGGTTGGATTTGGCTGCGGCAAAATCAGCCGTAAAGGAAATGCTCGGCAAGCAGCTGGAATCGGTCACCATTCGAGAGGTGATTGTCTCGGAAGCGATTGATCACAAAGAAGAATATTATGCCTCGGTCAAGTCCACTCGTGAAGGCGTGGACGTGATGGTCACGACCTATGGCGGCATCGAAGTGGAAGCCAACTGGGAGAAGGTAAAAACGTTAGCTGTCGAAATCGGGGAATCTCCGACGGATGCTCAGTTAGCAGCTTTATCCAAAGATGCCGGATTCTCCGGGGATATCGCCACAAAAATGGCGGATTTTTTGAAGAAACTCTATACCTGCTTTGATAATGAAGACGCGCAATATCTGGAAATCAATCCCGTTGTCAAAAATAACGGTGGAGATTTAATTGCCCTTGATGCAGTGACCTTGCTGGATGGTGATGCCAAGTTCCGTCATAAAGACTGGACGTTTCCTTTTGCCGCAGAGTTTGGTCGTGCCTATACCACAAATGAAGAAGAAGTGATGGCCGTCGATGCCAAGGTTAAAGGTTCCGTGAAATTGATAGAAATTCCCGGCGGCAATATTGCCATGCTGCCAGCCGGTGGTGGCGCGAGCGTCTATTATTCTGATGCCGTAGTCGCCCGTGGCGGTAAATTAGCGAATTACGCAGAGTATTCTGGTGATCCACCGGATTGGGCGGTAGAAGTACTCACGGACAAAGTCTGTTCGTTGCCGAATATCAAACATATTATTGTCGGCGGCGCCATTGCCAATTTCACTGATGTGAAAAAGACTTTTGGTGGCATTATCAAAGCGTTCCGAAAGGCCAAAGGCGAAGGCAAACTGGATGGCGTGAAGATCTGGGTGCGCCGTGGTGGTCCAAATGAATTACAAGGATTGGCAGCCATGCGGGCCTTGAAGGATGAAGGCTTTGATATTCATGTGTTCGACCGCACGACGCCCTTAACGGATATTGTCGATATGGCGATGGCGAAAACATAATCTATTTGAATGAGAGAAATTAGGAGACTGCTTCAATGAGTATTCTTGCCACGAAAGACACGTATGTCGTAATTCAGGGTGGCCTGGCCGGTGTGAATGCGGCCCGTCGGATGGCGGAGTTCTGCTACATGAACAAACAACCGATGAACGTGTCCGCATTTGTGTACCCGCCGGATGCGGGGAAAACTAATGATGTGGTGTGCGGAACGGAGATTGTGCCGATTCCCATCTATAAGACCGTGGCCGACGCCACCGCGAATCATCCTGAAATTAATACCAGCCTAGTCTATATCGGTGCGAATCGGGCCTATCAAGGCACGATGGAAGCCCTAGATAATCCCAACATCCACACAGTATCCATGATTACTGAAGGTGTTCCGGAAAAAGACGCCAAGCTTCTTGGGAAACACGCCAGAAAATTAGGAAAAACCTTTAACGGTCCTTCTTCGATTGGTGTGGTGTCTGCAGGGGAATGTCGCTTGGGGGTAATCGGAGGAGCCTTTGATAATCTAGTGGCGTGTAAGTTGTATCGTCCAGGTTCCTTTGGCGTCATTACGAAATCAGGTGGATTGTCGAATGAGATTATCTGGATCTGTTCGCAATTTGCTGACGGCATTACAACAGCGATTGGGATTGGTGGGGATGCCTACCCTGGTACCGATTACGTCAGTTATTTAGAAATGTTTGAAAACGATCCACAGACCAAAGCCGTCGTATTGGTCGGAGAAATGGGTGGAGATTTAGAAGAAGGCGCCGCAGCATGGTATGGCGCAAAAAAACGCAGAATCAAATTGCTAGCGGTGGTGTCAGGCTTCTGTCAAGAAAGCCTGCCCAAGGGGATGAAATTTGGCCATGCCGGTGCGAAGGAAGGGTTAAAGGGTGAAGGGTCCGCTCGGTCGAAAGCTGAGGCCTTAAGGAAATCTGGCGCAAATGTGCCTGAAACGTTTGGCGCCTTAGGCCCTGCGATCAAAGCCACGTATGAAGAATTAGTTAAGAGTGGAGAAGTCAAACCCATTCCCGATTTAGCTCCTGCTGATGTGCCGCGACTTCCCAAAACGGTGGCTGAAGCCAAGAAGGATGGGGAAGTGTTAGTTGCGCCGCTCATTCGTTCGACTATCTGTGATGATCGGGGAGATGAACCGCTCTATCAAGGCTATCCAGCTTCGGAACTGATTAATGCCGGCTATGACATTCCCCACGTGATCGGCCTGTTGTGGGACAATCGGTTGGTCACTCAACAAGAAGCGGAAATCATCAAGCGCATAATTATGTTGTCGGCTGATCACGGCCCTTGTGTCAGTGGTGCGTTAACAACGGTGATCGCTGCGTGTGCGGGCATTGGTCTCTCGCAAGCCGTTGCCGCTGGCATGATCATGATCGGGCCGCGATTTGGTGGGGCAGTAACCGACGCAGGTCGATGGTTTAAATATGCGATTGATAATAAGCTGACGGTTGAAGACTTCTTGGCCTATATGAAGAAAAATGTGGGTCCAGTCCCTGGAATCGGACATCGGGTGAAAAGTTTGAAGAATCCAGACAAACGAGTGAAAGAGCTGGTGAAGCATGTGAAAAGTCTGGGTGTTCCGACTCCACATTTAGATTTTGCGTTAGAAGTTGAAAAAATCACCTCTGCAAAAAAGGATAATCTGATTCTCAACGTCGATGGCACGATGGCTGCGGTGTTGGTGGATATCCGATTCCCGGTGGATAGCTTAAACGGCTTCTTTGTCCTGGCCAGAACAATTGGCATGATTGGGCATTGGACCGATCAAAAGCGACAGGGCAGCCGGCTTATTCGTATGTTTGATTATTTGGTGAATTATGCTTCACCCAAGCGACGGGAAGTGCCAAAATTAAAATAGGAAATGTTTGTCAGTCTTTTGTTCGTCGGCACTTAATGTTGAACTGAAACCAGGAGAACCGGTTATGTCAGTAGATATGGTTAAAAAACTCTATGCGTCCATGGGGCCTGCGGTCGATAAAGCCCGAAAACAATTCGGTCGTCCATTGACCTTGGCTGAAAAAATTCTTGTGAGTCATGCCGATAATTTCGAGACCCAGACATGGGATCGCGGCAAAGCGATGTTGTCTCTTCGCCCTGATCGAGTGGCGATGCAGGATGCCACAGCGCAAATGGCCATGTTGCAATTTATTCAAGCGAACAAAGCGAAGGCAGCCGTCCCCAGCACGATTCATTGTGATCATCTGATTCGCGCTGAAATGGGTTCGGAAAAAGATCTCATGATTGCGAATGATGAGAATCGAGAGGTTTATAATTTCTTAGAATCGGCTGCCAGGAAATATGGCATCGGATTTTGGAAACCAGGCGCCGGGATCATCCATCAGGTCGTTCTTGAAAATTATGCCTTTCCGGGAGGGCTGATTATTGGAACAGATTCCCATACTCCTAATGGTGGTGGATTGGGCATGTTGGCCATTGGAGTTGGCGGAGCTGATGCTGGTGAAGTGATGGCTGGTTTACCCTGGGAAGTCCTCCATCCAAAACTCATTGGCGTCAAACTTACTGGAAAGCTCAATGGCTGGGCTTCTCCCAAAGATGTCATTCTCTATATTTGCGGAAAGCTAACCGTGAAAGGTGGCACCAATAAAATTGTGGAGTATTTTGGTCCTGGTGCGGCAACTATCAGTGCAACGGGAAAAGGCACCATTACGAATATGGGAGCTGAACTCGGTGCGACGACGTCCGTGTTCCCGTTTGATCACAAGATGGTGGCCTATTTGAATATGACGGAGCGAGCCGACATTGCACAATTAGCCGAAGCACATAAGGCAATGTTGGTGGCGGATCCGGAAGTCTATGAATCACCAGAAAAATATTATGATGAGGTTGTCGAGATAGATTTGTCTGCACTTGAACCGTACGTTGTCGGGCCGCACTCGCCTGATTTAGCTCGGCCGATTTCCAAGTTGGCAGCGGAAGCCAAAGAAAAAGGCTATCCCGTTGAATTAAAAGCGACGTTGCTGGGAAGTTGCACGAATTCTTCCTACGAGGATATTGGGCGCTCTGCGCACATTGCGCAACAAGGATTAAAGGCCGGCCTCAAAGCCAAAACAGTGTTCCTTGTGTCTCCAGGCTCTGAACGAATCTTCAATACCATGAAACGCGACGGATTTATGAAAACCTTTGAAGACATGGGCGCAACGGTTTTAGCAAATGCCTGTGGCCCGTGTATTGGTCAGTGGAAACGTGTGGGTGCTGTCAAAGGCAAAGCCGATTCCATCGTCAGTACGTTTAACCGTAATTTTCCTGGTCGAAATGATGGTGTTGCGGAGACCTTGTCTTTTCTTGCCAGTCCTGAGGTCGTGACGGCCTATGCGCTGTCGGGGGATTTAGGCTTTGATCCTGTTCATGACACCCTTAAAGGGGCAGACGGAAAAGAATTTAAATTGGACCCACCTCAAGGTGACGAATTGCCGAGCCAAGGTTTTGCGCAAGCTGCAGCAGGGTATGTGGCTCCTGCGGACAATGGCGAAGGTTTGGAGGTTGATCTTCCACCTACGAGTGAGCGGCTGCAATTGCTTCAACCGTTCCCTCGATGGGATGGCAAAGATTTTGATAAGCTGACTCTCCTGATTAAAACCAAAGGCAAAACGACCACTGATCATATTTCGCCTGCGGGTCCGTGGCTTAAGTTTCGTGGACACTTGGATAAGATCAGTGACAATATGTTTCTTGGGGCCAACAATGCATTTACCAGTGAGGCCGGCACGGGCAACAACGTGCTCACCGGTGAAAGTAATTTGACGTTGGCACAGATTGCTCGTGATTATAAATCAAAAGGTATTGGGTCCTTTGTGATTGGTGATGAAAACTATGGTGAAGGCAGTAGTCGAGAGCATGCGGCTATGTCTCCACGATTTCTTGGTGTCCAAGCGGTGCTCACCAAAAGTTTCGCACGGATCCATGAGACAAATTTAAAAAAACAAGGCATTCTTCCAATGACCTTTGCCAATCCGGCAGACTATGATCAGATCGAACAACATGATCAGGTAAGTGTCACAGGCTTAAAGGATTTAGCGCCAGGAAAACCAGTCTCGGTAACCATCCATAAAAAAGATGGGAAAGATGTAACGATTCAAGCGAATCACAGTATGACTGAGCCTCAGATTGCGTGGTTTAGGGCTGGGTCGGCGCTCAACGCGTTAAATTAATCACTCTTAGTTCTTAACCTGTTCGTCATGCCCACAAAGGCGGACATCCAGAAAAGCAAGAATTACACTGGATTCCCGTTTTACAGGAATGGCTGTAGATAATCTAATAATGGCAAACAACTCTAATTCTCCCCAGCAATTCACTGAGCAAGCCAGCTCGATTCAACCGCAAATGGTGACGGTTGAAATAGAAGGAAAGCCATTCCAGGTTCCTGCCGGTGTCACGTTGATAAAAGCGATGTGGTATGCCGGAAAAGATGTATTGCGCGGGGCTGGCTGTTTAGGTGGTTTTTGCGGTGCCTGCGCGACCTATTACCGAACCAAGGATGATCCCAAGGTGAAAACCGCGTTGGCCTGTTCGATGGCTGTTGAAGATGGGATGTCCTTTTCCTTCATGCCGGCCTTCCCAGCACGGAAAGCCATCTATAATCTCTCAGAGCTTAAAGATCCCAAGCAGGATTTATTTGAACTCTATCCGGAAGCCCCACTCTGCCGTAATTGTGATGCCTGCACACAGGCCTGTCCGCAGAACATTGACGTCCGAGATGGTGTGTGGAAAGCGGTGTTTGGCGATTTTAAAGCCGTGTCAGACATGTTCATGGATTGTGTCATGTGTGGCATGTGTGCTCCTGTGTGTATTGCGGATATTGCGCCGAATCTTGTTGCGGTCTATGCCAGCCGTGCCCAGGGTGTGCATTTCACCGAGAAGCCTGAAGGTCTTTCAACGAGGATCAAAGAAATTTCTGACGGGCAATATCAGAAAGAATGGGATCGGATTCTGCAATTGTCTGATGAAGAATTGCAGAACACAACAGCCTCCACCAAGTCCTAATTTATCGACTTTTTTGCTCGCTCCCCTTTGTAAGTGGAGGATTAAGGTGGGGTAGAGAGTACATGGACCGCATATATTACCAAGAGTTTTGTGAGACTGTATTGTAAAAAAGGTATCATCTTGTTCCATGGACATTACCGCGCAACATAAGCTGGTTCATCAAACGCGAGATGCTCGACGAGCCATAGACTTTCCGAAGCTCTCTCCCGCTGAACGCGACAACCTTATCAAAAAATATCACCCTGACCATCGTGCGCATGCGTATCGACCCATCAAATTTGGGCCGAATGCTGGCGAATCAACAGTCACTGAAGTCGCCACTCTTCTAGAAGGGGATAGCCCCATTCCTAATGATTTTGATCTGACTCCTGAATATTCAGTAGATGTGCTTGTCGTAGGGGGCGGGGGCGCAGGTTGTGCGGCGGCGCTTCATGCTCATGGACAAGGCGCGAATGTCTTATTAGCCACGAAGCTTCGCTTAGGCGATTCCAATTCTGTGATGGCACAAGGAGGAATGCAAATTGCGGTCGCGCCGGATGATTCTCCTGTTCAGCATTTTTTGGATACCTTAAAGGGCGGTCATATGAAAAATGACCATGACCTCTTAAAGGTGATGGTCGAAGAAGGGCCTTCCGTTGGGCAATGGTTGTTGGAGTTAGGCGTATTGTTCGATCGCCAGGAGGATGGAAATTTACAAGTCAAAAAAGGTGGAGGTAGCTCCAAGGCACGGTTGCTGACCTGTTCAGATTACACTGGCCTCGAAATCATGCGGGTGCTGAAGGACGAAGTCCTGAACCAAAAAATTCCCCTCCTGGAGTTTGGCGCTGTTGTCGAATTGTTGAGTGATGGAAAGGGCACCTGCACTGGGGCGGTCTTGCAAGATTTAGATAATAAGCGCTACGTGGTCGTCGCCGCGAAAACGGTCATTTTGGCTACCGGCGGAATTGGACGGCTGCATATTCAAGGATTTCCAACGAGTAATCATTACGGAGCGACTGGTGATGCTCTTGTGTTGGCATATCGCATGGGCGTACCGCTCGTGCAAATCGATACATTCCAATACCATCCGTCAGGCGGGGTGTATCCCGAACAATTAGTGGGTGCGTTGGTGACGGAAGGGATTCGTTCGGAAGGCGGACATTTAGTCAATGCCAAAGGCGAACGCTTCGTGAACGAGTTGGACACGAGGGATGTGGTGTCCTCATCTATTATCAAAGAATGCGAAGAAGGGCGTGGTGTCAGAACCGCGTCTGGGCGTGTCGGTGTGTGGTTGGATACGCCGTTATTGGATGTGGCCCATGGACCCGGGACGTTGGATAAACATTTCCCCGCGATGGTGCGGCAATATGAGCGGTATCAGGTAGATATTCGTAAAGATCCGGTTTTAATTTACCCGACGCTGCATTACCAAAATGGTGGGGTTAAAATTGATGTGCAGGGTGAGACGCCGGTACATAATTTATTTGTGGCAGGGGAAGCGTCTGGTGGTTTACATGGCCGAAACCGTCTGATGGGTAATTCACTGTTGGATTTAATGGTGTTCGGTAAACGCACGGGACTGACGGCTGCCGAACGAGCCAAATCGCTTTCGCAGGGAACACTGGCGCTAGATCATGTGAAGGAATTTCGTGCAGAGGCAAAGCGTCATCATGTGTCATCAGGAGTTGTGACTCCCATGATTTTGCCTGCATACACACGACAGGTCTAAAGAAAGGGTATCTATTGCAAATTGATGCATGTTGACCCTATCCGTCATGCCCGCGGAGGCGGGCATCCAGGATAAATTGTGGAGAAGACGCCCTGTGTCTATATTCTGGCAAGTCAAAAAAATGGAACGATTTACGCAGGTGTGACCAGCGATTTAGTCAAACGTTGTTGGGAGCATAAGCAAGAATTAGTTGAAGGTTTTACGAAGCGATATACGATTCACAATCTTGTCTATTTTGAACTTCATGAGACGATGACTGATGCTATTCAACGGGAAAAGCAAATTAAGAAATGGCGTCGAGCGTGGAAGCTTTCTTTGATTGAGGAACACAATCCCGAATGGCTTGACCTTTCGAGTGAAATTGAATGAAACCTGGATTCCCGCGTTCGCGGGAATGACGTTGCTGGTAGTAGTTGATTCACGGTGATGTTTTTGTTGAATGAGAGAAAACGATACTCCAATACTTAGAGGAATATTATGGATATTCATGAATTTCAAGCGAAGCAGGTATTTGCACAATTCGGGATTCCCGTGCCCAAGGGCAAGGAAGTGAAAAATGCCCGAGCCGCAGAAAAATGGGCTGCTGTATTGCAAACCGACGTCTATGTGGTGAAAGCACAGATCCATGCGGGGGGGCGAGGGAAAGCTGGTGGGGTCAAAATCACCAAGAATCGCGAAGAGGTTCCAGGTCTGGTGCAGGAACTGATTGGCAAAACCTTAGTCACTCATCAAACGGGACCTAAAGGACGGAAAGTCCGGCGACTGCTCATCGAAGAGGGAGCAGGGATTGCCAAGGAATTATATTTGAGTCTTGTTGTGGATCGAGATTCCGGGTATCCGACTTTTATTGCCAGTACCGAAGGCGGGATGGATATTGAAGAAGTGGCAGAGCGCACTCCGGAAAAAGTCATCAGAGAATCTATTGATCCAGCCGTAGGATTTCAGAGCTACAACGGGCGGAATTTAGCCTTTGCGTTAGG